>JAJPYT010000106.1 GCA_021204845.1 Prevotellaceae bacterium
TTTCCCGCTCCCGAGCAGGAGAACAGCGTGGCGGCCAGGGCGAGAGCCACCACTGCGGTAAGTTTGTTCGTTTTGCTTTTCATGTGTGTAAAGTGTAAAGTTTGAAGTTAAAAAATGAATTATGTTACCGACAAAGATACAAAATTTTACCTGCCCCCAAAAACTTTCCACGGGAAAATTCACTATCTTCGCTGCACAAATGGTAAACCGCAAGCATCTTTTCCTGCTACTGGCGATTGCCTCGGCGAGCACTTTGCCCTGGCTGGGGCTCACGGACTTCAACACGAAGGGGGAGCCGCGGGAGGCTATAGTGGGGCTGACCATGCTGGAGCAGGGGAACTGGACGCTGCCCACCAACAACGGGGGCGAGATGGCTTACAAACCGCCTATGTTCCACTGGATGGTGGCAGCCGCCTCGCTGCTGGGAGGCGAGGTGAACGAATGGACGGCACGGCTGCCGTCGGCACTTGCCGGGATATGCCTTACGCTGTGGACTTACGTCTTCTTCGCCCGGAGGAGGGACAGCGGCACCGCCCTGCTGGCGGCGCTCATGCTGCTCACGAGTTTCGAGGTGTGGCGCGCCGCCTATGCCTGCCGTGTGGACATGGTGCTGACCTTGTGCGTCTGCGGAGCCATGCTGGCCCTGGCCGCATGGAGAGACGGGGGCGGATGGCGGCACTATTTGCTGGGAGTGCTGATGATGAGCGCGGGAACTCTTACTAAAGGACCAGTGGCGATAGTGCTTCCCTGCGGAGTGATGGGTATATATATGCTCTTGCGCAGGGAAAGCTTATGGAAAACGCTTGGCTGGATGGCGCTGGCGGCGGTGTGTGCCGTGGTGTTGCCCTTGTTGTGGTATGCCGCTGCCTGGAGACAGGGAGGCGATGCTTTCCTGGCGCTGGTGAGGGAGGAGAACGTGGACCGCTTCCTCGGCAAGATGGCTTATCACAGCCACGAGAACGGGCTGTGGTATTACTTCGCCTTGCTGCCCGCTGGCTTGCTGCCCTGGACTCTGCCCGTGGCGTGGATGTGGTGGCGCAAAAGACACGAGACCCCGCACATAAAGACTTGGCTGAAGTTGAGCCCCGAGACGCTCTATTCCGTAATTGCCCTGATAGTGATATTCGTGTTCTACTGCATTCCCAAGAGCAAGCGCAGTGTCTACCTGCTCCCAGTTTATCCCTTCGCCTGCTGGCTGTGCGCCATAGCGCTAAGGACGTGGAACGCGAGGGCGAGAAGAATTGTTATCGGCAGTGTGGTGACCTTATGGGTACTGGCATTTGCCGTGGTGCTGCCTAATGTGCTTAACAAGCGGAGCGACAAGGACATAGCGGAGGACTTGCGCCAGATGAACCTGAAAAGCCATCCCCTGCTAAGCTACATAGCCGACAGCGACCTGGGAGACCCGATGCACTTCTTTACCATAAACTTCTATCTGCACGACGGTGTGGGCGTGTGGGACGAGCAGAAGAGCGGAGAGGACTGTTATCTGCTGATAGGCGAGAAAGACGCACGGCAATTTATGCGCACACATGAGGGAATAGCTTTCATGTTGCTGTACACCAGCAAGCACAAGAGCTGCGACACAAAGCAGAGAGTGCAGCTCTACCAGTTGGTGCCGGTCCTCTCCTGCTCTAAATAATGGGGGCGACGCTTTACCTCTGTGTATATCTTGCTTATGTATTCGCCCGTGATGCCCAAGGCGAAAAGAATCACTCCGCCAATGAACCAGATGGAAATGATAACGGACGTCCAGCCAGGCACTGCGCCTGACTCCAAGAAAATGACCAGGGCACGTATGCAAACGCAAACCGCCACAAGTACAAAGACCAACCCTATGAGAGATATAAGGCGCAGGGGCCCCACGGAGAAGGAGGTGATGCCCTCCACAGCAAGGGCAAGCATCTTGCCAAGCGGGTATTTCGACGTGCCTGCGGTGCGGGGCAGGCGGTCATAATATTCCGTGCGGCAATTGAAGCCGAGTGTAGGTACCATGCCGCGCAGGAAAAGATTGCGCTCGGGATAGGCAAGAAGAGCCTGAAGCGCCCGGCGACTCATGAGGCGGAAGTCGGCATGGTTGTAGACCGTCTGGCAACCCATAGACTTCATGAGCCAGTAGAAGCACTGCGCCGACTGCCGCTTGAACCAGCTGTCGCTGCCACGGCTCCTGCGCACGCCATACACTATGTCAGCCCCCTCGCGGAAATCCTTCACCATGCGGGGGATTACCTGTATGTCGTCCTGAAGGTCGGCATCTATTGAGACTATAGCGTCGGCATGGCAGGCGGCAGCCTCCATTCCAGCCCAAAGCGCGCGCTGATGGCCCACGTTGTGGGCAAGGCGCAGCCCGAGCACCTGCGGGTGGGCGGCGCTCAACGAGCAAATGAGCGGCCAGGTGGTGTCGCCGCTGTGGTCGTCCACATAGAGCAGGCGCGCCTCCTCGCCAAGGGTGGGCAGCAGGGAGAGCAACTGGCTGGTGGTACCGGGGAGCACTTCCTCCTCGTTGTAGCAGGGGATTACGATGTATATCATTCTCTCTTCTTCTTAAAGACGTATTTTACCAAAATGAAATTCACGGGTATGGCTATCGCATAGACAGGCACAGGGGCGAGCCACTCCGCCACGCCAAGCCAAAGGAAGAGGTCGAGCAGCCCCATGTGGAGCAGGAAGTTTACCCCATGGGCAGCCGCCATGCCGGCAAAGCGGCGCAGCGAGGGCGAGGCGCGGAAGGTGAAGTATGAGGTGGCATAGAAATTGCCCACGAAACTGGCGCAGTAGCCGATGACATACGCAGGGTCCGGCGGCATGCAGAGCGAGAGAAGCAGATAGATGAGATAATGAGCCAGCGTTGCCCCGGCACCCACCGTGGCGAAGCGAAGAGCCTCTCCCCGAATTTTATTTCCCACTATCATCTTGTATTACCTCCCGCAACCACTGTCTGGGCAGCTTGCAAAGTATTAAAAACATAATAGCGGAGCGCTGAAAACGTGCTGTCCTCGGGCCAGCCCGGCACACCATCACGATAGAGAATCTCTTGCTCCGCGGAAGGATTATATATAAACAAATGGTCAGAGCTGCGGGCTCCGATTACATTATCTGCCGTGTAGTAGGCGCAGGGCCGCCGGAGGGAGCGCAGGTCTACCCCAAAATTATTCTGTGACGCACTTATGCCAAGCAAACCCAGAAGGGTCGGTTGCACGTCCATTTGCAACGCCCAGCCCTCGTCTCGTTCTGGCGGCATACCTGGTATGTAAAACATAAGGGGTATGTGGTTGAGGCTCTCGGGCATTTCGCTATCCGCCTCGCCTATGAGTTTACCGTGGTCGCCCAGCAACACGAAAATTGTGTTACTATACCAAGGCTGGCTTTCTGCCTGAGAGAAAAAACGGCTGAGCGACCAGTCGGCGTACTCAACTATCTGCCACTCTGGCTCTGAAGCATTAGGGGTAAAGTACTTGGGAATGACGTAAGGCGGATGATTGCTTATGCTGAGCAGAGTGGCAAAGAAAGGAGAGGAGCAGGCGGAAAGGCGACGGATGGCATAGTCGTAAAGAAAATCATCCTGAACCCCGAAACTGTTTACAACTTTTTCTTTCGGGTAATTCTCCTGACTGTAAATCTCGCTGTAACCATTGGTGCGGAAAAAGGCGTTCATATTGTCGTACTGCGACTCGTGCGTCATGAAAAACATAGTGGTGTAACCCCGAGAGGTAAGTACGGTGGGTAAACCACTGTAAAGGGGAATATTGGAGCCCTTCATCATGTTGCGGAACATAAGAGCGGGGTAGCTATATAGAGTAGCATAGAGACCGTGGTTTGTGTGGAGTCCCGCGGAATAGCAATTAGAGTAGTAGAGACTGCACGTTGCCAGACTGTCAAGGAAAGGCGTATGCCCCTGATGCATGAGGCAGGCAGACATGGACTCCATAAATATTAGCACCACATTATAGCCCTGGGCGGGAGATGAGCCTGAAGGCGTAAACTGATATCTTAGCGGCCTATTCTCGTCACCGTGCCGCTGCAGCAGAGCTTGCGTATTGCTGAGCGCCTGTGCATCATCTGTCAACTGCAACTTTTTGTTTTCGGGACGCAAGTTGTCAAGACTGCTCGAAAGCAGACTGAAAGCGGGGCTAACGCCTAATTGGTTGAGAAACGGGTCATTACAATAGTAGGCGGCACTTACTTTTATGGGATTGTAGCCACGTCGCCCGCGTATGCCAAACAGGCAGAGAGCTATTAGGGGAATGCCTGGCAAGAGAGGCAGCCACGACATCCCGCGCGAAGAGTGCGGGCGGGCGGGCATGACGTATCCCGCGAGCCAGACAAACAAGCAGGACAGCAAGAGAAACGAGAAGAGAGGAGGATAGTAAGCCTTCTCGCCAAAAAGCATGCCAAGAGTGGTAGTGCCATATCCAGCCCAGTTCCATATACTGGAGTTAATGTTTTTAAAGAAATAAAGAAAATAGGGAATGTTCGCGCACGAGATGAGTATGGCGAGAATCCACAGCACCGAAACCCACCAGCGCACCACACGCAGCGTGCCGGGCTGACCTCTGCCGAGAGTGTGGGAAATAGTGAGCGCCACAAGCGGAATAAAAGAAATATAGCATGCCACCACGTTGTCAAACCAAACTCCACGCACGAAAGCCCCAAGGGGATGCGCCCCCTCGATGGAGAGGAAATGGTGACCCACGCAGAACAGCGCCAGACGCAAAAGACTGAGCATCAGCAATCCTGCGATGTACAGGACTATCAGGTATCCTACCGAGCGAAGGTATGCTTTCATCTGTGATAGTGTCCTTTGTCTTTAATTAGCACTACCCTCAACTGCGGGTCGCGCATCATGCGCCAGCCAAGGGGAGTGAAGAAGAACCAGAACTGCGTGAGGTGGTTTGCCCACGTGAACCGCATTATGCCAGGGCGGTGCAACTTCTGCCTGATCTGTCCGTACAAATGACTCGGGAATGAGATGGCACGCACCTTGCCGCTGTCTGCCACGCGACGCAAGAAAGCCGACAAACTGTCACTCTCCTCGCAGTCCACGTAGCAAGAGGTTACATATCTCTTCCGCGTGAAAGGCTCGAGCAACTGCCAATTGCGGCTTTCCACTATTAGGCGATCAGGCTCAACGTTATACGTCAAGCACAGACTGTCCAACGACTTCTCGAACCACACCTGATTGCCCGCGCTCAGATTTTTTATGTCCAACCACATACGCTTTTCAGGATTCCGCCCAAGATACTCGAAATAAGGTGTCACCGTAAGACCAAAAGTAGTGTCCTCGTCGTGAGTCACATCCATCACTCCGCCCTGCCGCAAGCAAACGTCCACCTCAATGCCAAGGTAGTCATCATCCTTTTCGCGCAACTTTTCCATGGAGTTACAACGGTGAAGCCACACCTTCTCTGGGTATGAGCCGACACGGCTATGAACCCACAGACAATACGCCCCCAGCGCAAATACAACGAAAAATGAAGCCCCACAAAGAAAGTTCTTCCTGTTCATTTCACAAATATTATCTGGCGCAAAGATAATCTTTTTTAGGGAAGAAACTTTGAGACATAATTAAAAAAGTGTATATTTGCGGAATATGATAGAGCGAACTGGGCATATTGCCATGAAAACATGGGAGATTCCGTTATTTTGGAAATAGCCCAAGTTCTCGATATTTACAGTATTGGAGATGAAATCAATAGGTGATACACTTAAGAATTTTTTGGCTTACAGAACGGTGATAGTAAATCCCGATTTCGGCAATATGGAGACTTTCGTGCGCTCAGTGCCCAATCTTTTCCACACCGGAAAGGGAGAGGTTATTTATAAAGACAGAAACGAGCTTAGGAAGATGACCTGCCACGGCGAGGAGGTGATAGTGAAGTCTTTCCATACGCCCAATCTGATAAACAGCTTCATTTACGACAATTTTCGCCCCTCAAAAGCCAAGCGTTCCTATGAGTATGCCATAACGCTTAATTCTATCGGCGTATCCACTCCTGACCCCGTAGGTTATGTCAACATGCACGTGGGCTTTCTCTTCTACAAGAGTTTCTATGTGGCAAGAGCTTCCACTTGCCCTTACGTCTATAAAGACCTTTTCTACAAGCAATTCCATCTCGCACGCGATGTAAGCCGTGCGGTGGGCAGCGTCACAGCCATTCTGCACGAGCATGGTCTTGCCCATAAAGACTACGGAAGGGGGAACATTCTCTTCGACGTGATAGACAATCAGGTGAGAATTGAAATCATCGACCTCAACCGCATGTATGAGGGACCCGTAGACATCCGCAGGGGGTGCAAGAATTTCGAGCGTCTGCCTGCCACACCGCAGATGCACCGCTGCATGGCTGAGGCTTATGCCGCTGCCAGAGGTTTCGATGTGGACGAATGTTACGCCCTCATGCGCACTTATCGTGAGGCTTGGGATGACAAGATAAACGGGATATATTAAGTTTTTTTGATGAAATCCTGTTTCTACTACCCCGCTCTCGCCCTTTGGCTGCTGACCTCGTCGCTGCCCCTGCGCGTCCACTACTTTTTCAGCGACTGGCTGCTCTTCCCCCTCCTGTTCCATATCATCCGCTACCGCCGCAGGCTTGTGGCCAGGCAGCTGGCAGACTCCCTGCCAGAGCTGGGCGAGCAGGAGCTGCGGGCTGTGGAGCGCAGATTCTACCACACCCTTTGCGACTACGTGGTGGAAACGCTGAAGATGGCAACCATGTCGCCCGGGGAGATAAGGCGGAGAGTGGAATTCACCGGGGTCGACACCTTGCAAGAGCTTATGGCCAGGGAGGGGAAACTCATAAATCTCACCTATCTCGGCCATTTCGGCAACTGGGAGTGGATGTCGAGCGTAGCGCTCCACATGCTGCCCGCTGTCGGCTTCTCGCAGGTCTACCACCCCCTGCACAATGCCCTGCTCGACCGCCTGATGAGACGCGGCAGGGAGCGCTTCGGCGGGGAGTGCGTGAGCATGAGAGAGACGCTGCGGCACATTCTGCGCGTCAGGGGGCAAAACCATTATGAGATAGTGGGCCTCATAGCCGACCAGTGCCCTAAGTGGGAAGCCACTCACCAGTGGTGCACCTTCCTGCACCACGACACGTCCTTCCTCGTAGGCGGGGAAGTGATAGGCAAGCGGGTAGACGCGGTGATAACCTACCTCGACGTAAGCCGCCCCTCGCGCGGTCACTACAAGGCGGATGTAAAGATACTGACCACCCAGCCAAACACATACAAAGACTTCGAGCTCACCGAACTCTACGCCCGCACGTTAGAGGAAAGCATACGCCGCGCTCCCCACCTCTGGCTGTGGACGCACGACCGCTGGAAGCGCAGCCACGAAGAGTGGCTGCAGCGCGGAAGACAATAAAGGACTTCCCTTTTTAAGCACGATTTGTGGAAGGGGCGCTTTAGGGAAAGAAGTTTTTTTGTATCTTTGTACGTAACTAACATACATAAGTACCGGCAAATGACAAAACTTAGTGTGAACATAAACAAAGTGGCAACCCTGAGGAACGCACGGGGAGGGGACAACCCCAACGTGCTGAAGGTGGCTCTCGACTGTGAGCGCTTCGGGGCAGAGGGCATAACAGTGCATCCACGGCCAGACGAGAGGCATATCCGCTACAAGGACGTGCGCGACCTGAAACCAGCCATTACCACGGAACTTAACATAGAGGGGCAACCCAGCGAGCAGTTTATCCGCCTGGTGCTGGACGTGGTGCCCACGCAGGTGACCCTTGTGCCCGACGCCCCGGACCAGATAACCAGCAACCACGGCTACAACACGCGCGAGCAGCAGCAGTTCCTGAAGGAGACGGTGGAGCGCTTCCACCAGAAGGGGATAAGGGTGAGCATTTTCGTGGATGCCAATGTGGAGATGGTGGAGCGAGCCGCAACCACGGGAGCGGACCGTGTGGAGCTTTACACAGAGCCTTACGCCTCGCTTTACGCAAGAGACCCGGAGGCGGCGGTAGCGCCCTTCGTGAAGGCTGGGGAGCGGGCCAAACAACTGGGACTGGGGCTTAACGCGGGGCATGACCTGAGCCTGCGGAACCTCGCCTTCCTGCACGAGCGCATGCCCTACATCGACGAGGTGAGCATAGGTCACGCTCTCATCTGCGACGCTCTCTACCTGGGCTTGGAGGAAACAATCAGACAATATAAAGCTTGCTTATGATTTACATCTTTTTAGCTGAGGGCTTCGAGGAAGTGGAGGCCCTGATACCATTGGACATACTGCGCCGGGCGGGCGTGGAAGTGAAACTGGCGAGTATAGACGAGAACCCCACTGTGACGGGGGCTCACGGGGTGCAGATGCTCTGCGACACACTGTTTGGCCGCGTCGACTTTGAGAGCGCGTTGATGCTGGTGCTGCCAGGCGGACTGCCAGGAGCGACCAACCTTGACGCCCATGAGCCTTTGCGGAAGGCTCTGGTGCGCCACCATGCGGCAGGCAAGACGATTGCCGCCATCTGCGCCGCTCCCATGGTGCTGGGCCACCTGGGACTCTTGAAGGGTGTGAGAGCCACCTGCTACCCGGGCTTCGAGACGGAACTGACGGGAGCGCATTACACTGCCGCCCTGGTGGAGCAGGACGGACAGTTCATCACGGGCAAAGGACCTGGAGCCGCCTTTGAGTTCGGCTATACCATATTGAACAGTATTGGCAAGCAAGCGGAGGCGGAACAATTGCGCGAGGGCATGATGTACGACTTCCTCATGCATGGATAAATACGCCATTATAGTGGCGGGCGGGAAGGGGCGACGCATGGGAGCGGCGCTTCCCAAGCAATTCCTCCCCATAGGAGGCTTGCCCATCCTGATGCGCACTGTCTCAGCTTTCCTTGCGGCAGACCCCAAGACTCACGTGATTCTCGTGATTCCCGAAGACTGCCAGGACCTTTGGCAAGAGCTTTGCCGCCAACATGCCTTTGAGCCGCAGTGCGGACTTGCCTGTGGCGCAGATAGCCGCTTCCGCTCCGTGGCTAAGGGGCTGGCTCTTGTTCCCGACCAGGGGGATGTCCTTGTGGCAGTGCACGACGGGGTGCGCCCTTTCGCCTCGCCCCAGCTTATAAACCGATGTTTTGCTGTGGCTGAGAGCGAGGGTAGTGCCATACCAGTAATACCAGTTGTGGAGACCGTAAGGCAAATATCGCCCGAGGGGGGCAGCCACGTGGTGGACAGGGAGGCTTACCGCCTGGTGCAAACGCCGCAGGTGTTCCGTGCCAAGTTGCTGAAAGAGGCTTACTGTCAGGCTTACCAGCCCTCCTTCACCGACGATGCCTCTGTGGTAGAGCACATGGGCCATAACGTGACACTGGTTGAGGGAGAGCGCGGCAATATAAAGATAACCACCCCAACGGACCTGGCTTTAGCGGAATATCTATGTCGGGAATAGACCTGAGCGCGGACATCACCTTCCTCCCTGATGTGGGACCGCAGCGCGCGCGTCTGCTGAAAGAGCAGATGCAGATAGCCACACTCGAGGATTTACTCACCTTCTTCCCAAGCAAACACATAGACCGCAGCCGCCTATACCACGTGAGCGAGCTGCGTGCCGATATGCCTTTTGTGCAACTCCTGGGCGAGATTCTCAGCTTCTCAGACGAGGGAGCCGGGCGCAAGCGCAGGCTTGTGGCTCATTTCACCGACGGGGAGGGGGTTGTGGACTTAGTCTGGTTCAACGGCATGCAGTACGTCCAGAGACAGTACCGCCCTGGCGTGAAGTATATAGTTTTCGGCCGTCCCGCCTGGTACAAGGGCAGATTCAGCATCAGCCACCCCGACATTGACCCTGCCGAGAGCCTCTCGCTCAGCGCAATGGGCATGCAGCCCTATTACACTGTGCCCGAGAAGGCGAAGAAACGGGGCATAAGTTCCCGCCTGATAGAACACCTCACCACCACTCTGTTGCGCCTGCTCACTCCCCCCATCCCGGAGACACTGCCGCCCTATCTGGTGGCGCAACTGCAGCTGATGACACGAGACGAGGCTGTGCGCACCATGCACTACCCACGTAGCACCGAGTTGCTGAGCAAGGCTTCTTTCCGCCTTAAGTTCGAGGAACTCTTCTACATCCAGCTCAACATTCTGCGCTACTCCCACGAGCGGCGACAGCGGTTCGCGGGTCTGCCCATGCCACGCATAGGCGGGCGGTTCAACGACTTCTACAGTAATCACTTAGAATTCGAGCTCACTGGGGCGCAAAAGCGTGTGGTACGCGAGATGCATGCCGACATGAAATCTGGCAGGCAAATGAACCGCCTACTGCAAGGCGACGTGGGAAGCGGCAAGACACTGGTAGCCCTCCTGACCATGCTCATCGCCTTGGACAATGGCTACCAGGCCTGCCTGATGGCTCCCACAGAGATACTTGCCGAGCAGCATTTGGAGACTTTCCGCCAAATGCTCGGCGACATGCCCATACGTGTGGAGCTGCTCACGAGCATGGTAAAGGGGAAAAGGCGGCTGCAAGTGCTGGAGGGACTGGCTTCGGGCGAGGTGCAAATATTGGTGGGCACCCACGCCGTCATAGAGGATAACGTAAGGTTCTCCCGACTCGGTTTCGTGGTGATAGACGAGCAGCACCGCTTCGGAGTGGCACAGCGCGCCAAACTGTGGAGGAAGACAGAGTCTCCGCCGCACGTGCTGGTAATGACTGCCACCCCCATTCCCCGCACACTTGCCATGACTGTCTACGGGGACTTGGATGTCTCCGTCATAGACGAGCTTCCCCCGGGCCGCAAGCCTATAGTCACCGTTCACCAGTACGATGCCCATAGGGGGGACATGTACGAGGGACTGCGCCGCCAGCTCTCCTTAGGCCGTCAGGCATACGTGGTTTTCCCCCTCATCAAGGAAAGCGAGAAGATAGACCTTAAGAACTTGGAAGAGGGTTTTGAGCGCTTGCGCCAAGTGTTCCCCGACGTGGCGATAGGCAAGGTGCACGGCCAGATGAAGTCTGCGGACAAGGACGAGGAGATGCGCCGGTTCGTCTCTGGAGAGACCCGCATACTGGTGGCGACGACAGTGATAGAGGTGGGGGTCAACGTGCCTAATGCGAGCGTCATGGTAATAGAGAACGCGGAGCGCTTCGGACTGGCACAGCTCCATCAGTTGCGCGGCCGTGTGGGGAGGGGAGCGGACCAGTCATATTGCGTGCTGGTCACAGGCTACAAGCTCTCCCGCATCATGCGCCAGCGCATACAGATAATGACGGAAACCTGCGACGGCTTTGAGATAGCCGAGGCAGACATGCGGCTCCGCGGACCGGGTGACTTGGAGGGGACACAACAAAGCGGCATAGCCTTCTCGCTAAAGTTGGCAAATCTCGCACGTGACGGCCAGATAGTGCAACAGGCACGTGACGTGGCGCGCCAGGTGCTCCAGAATGACGAGAGCTGCTCCTTACCGCGGAACCAGATTCTCTGGCAACGCCTTCAGCAACTGAAGAACACGGAAATAGACTGGTCTGCCATTTCTTAAGCCTCATCTCCCCGCTCAGAGGTTGATGCCATATTCCATCTTCTCTTCCTTCATCACGAAAGTGCTCTCTATGTGCCCCACGCTCTCTATAGCGCCCAGCACATTGAGCAGGAATTCCTGATACTGCTTCATGTCGCGTGCGCGCACTTTCAGCAGGAAGTCATAGTTGCCGCTCACGTTATAGCATTCCACCACCTGCGGAATGTCCCTCACGTGCTCCACGAAGTCTGTGGCTATATCGCGGTTTATGCGCCTCAGCTTAACGTTGCAGAAGACCACGAAGCCTTGGTTGAGCTTCTGCGCGTCAAGCACCGCCACATACTTCTTTATATAGCCGCTGCGCTCGAGCCTCTTGAAGCGCTCGAACACGGGCGTGGTGGATAGGTTCACCGCAGCCGCCAGTTCTTTCATGGTCAGCCTGGCGTTACCTTGCAGAGTGTTGAGAATCTGCAGGTCAGTCTTGTCCAATGTTTCCGTAGTCATTGTTCTTACTGCTTCTTTATGGTCATCACAAAACCTCCGCCCGACGAGAGCCGCACTTGCATGGTGTCACCCTTCCGCAGCGCGCGCCTGTCCCTCTGGTAGTCGGTGGCAGCCTTGTCGGCGTTTATGCCGTCAGAGAGCATGTCCGCCTCATACTCCCCGTCACCGAGGAAGTCGAAGCTAAGGGTCAGTTCCCTCCCCTCCCAGTTGGTCTGCCCTGCCACATACCAGTCATTGCCTAAGCGGCGTGCCGTCACTATATATTCGCCCAGCTTCCCCTGCGGCACGATGGTCTCGTCCCACACGGTGGGGATGGCGGCTATGAAACTTGTGTAATCCGGCTCTTTCTCATAAGCCGAGGGGCTGTCAGCCAACATGGTGAAGGGGCTGTCGTGCACCACATACATTGCCGCCTGATGGCAGCGTGTCCCCATGGTCATGGGGTTATAGTAGACGGGCTGGAAGTCCGCCTTAGTGGCGTTGCGCATGCCGCCGGGAGTGAAGTCCACATAGCCCGACTGCATGCGTATGAAGGGGAATGAGACATCATATTCAGGCATATCCTGCGCGTCGTGCTCCGTCCACTTCGCCTCCTCCATGCCGAACACGCTCTCGAAGTTCACTATATTCGGGTACGTGCGGTTTATGCCTGTAGGCTTATATATGCCGTGGTAGTCGAGAATCAGATGGTATTCAGCGCACTTGGCGGCAATGCGGTAAGCCATCTCCACCGCTGTCTGGTCGTCCCGGTCAAGGAAATCCACCTTGAAGCCCTTCACCCCCATCTGGCTATACCGTGCGCAAGCCTCCTCCAACTGATCGTCGAGGACGTTAAACACGGTCCACAGCACAACGCCTACACCCTTCTCCTGCCCATATCTGACAATCTCAGGCAGGTCTACGTCGGGCACCACGGTGAGCATGTCCCCGCTCGAGGGCACATACCAGCCCTCGTCTAATATGATGTATTCGAGACCATAGCGCGCGGCGAAGTCTATGTAGTACTTGTAAGTCTCCGTGTTTATGCCCGCCTTGAAGGACACGTGCTCCAGCCCCCAGTCGTTCCACCAGTCCCAAGCCACCTTGCCGGGCTGTATCCACGAAGTGTCGCCTATACGGTTCTCAGCCGCCAGCAGGTAAACCAGGTCGTTCACCGGCATCTCGCGGTCCTCGTGGCTCACGGCTATTATGCGCCAGGGCAGCGTCCTCGTCCCTTGGCACTTGGCTATATAGGGCATTGCCTCCGTCACGTACAGTTGCTTGCGCCAGGGCCAGTAGCCAGTCTCTTTCGGGTATTGGGCGAAGAGGCCTTTCAGCGTCGTTCCCTCCGCCGTCAGGAACATGCCGGGATATGCCTCAAGGTCAGCCTCCATCAGTGTCACTTTCGCCACTCCACAGTCTACCGTGGCGGGCAGGAAAGCGGGCAAGTCCCTGCTCTGGCTCAGGGGAGCCTCGCCGTATGTGGCCTGGAACGCCATAGCCAGCGGCCGCTCCTCGTTGGTGGTGTAGGGCAGATAGGCGGTGTAGTCGTCCGTGAAGTTGAACTCCGCCGTCTCGCTCTCCACGGTGTAATCCTGCTTCCTCTTAGTGACGAACCTGTAGGCTATGCCTTGGTCATATGCCCTCAGTTCCAGGCTTACGCCGCTCCCCAAGCCAAGGGTAAGTGTATTGCATTCAGCGTCCACGTGCTTCTGCCTGTACATAGGGGCGTCCACGCTCTGCGTCACCTTGCCGGCTTTCGAGCCACCTATCTTGCCCAGCGGCTCCTCCCCCTCTATGTTCAGCCCCATGCGGCAGTCCTGCATCAGCTGCTTCCCGTCGCACCAGAGGCTGTACACCAGTCCGTCACGCACCTCTGCCTTCAGTCTCCCGTCGGGCGAGCTTAGGGTCAGCGTCTTGCCCATCGCCGCCACGCAGCACAGCCACAGCGCCACAGCCATAAATATGTGTCTCTTCATCATAATATAGTCAACTTATATCTGTAATCTTCCTCTTTCTCCTTCTTTCCGCCCCTCCTGTGTGGGCTGAACACCATGGGCTTGTACTCCGTCCGCGGGCATGCCACTATCACCAGGTACATCTTCTCCACTCCCTGTGTCCACTTCACCTTCAGTTCCTTCTCGTCAGCCTTGTTTATGCCGTAGTAGTGCGCGTTCTTCTCCTTGTCTATGCCCACCAGCTGGTAGCGGAACGCAACGTTATCGTCCTCGCTCTCTTTCTGGAAGCTCACTTTCTTGGTGCCAGCGGGCAGCTCCGCCACGTTGAAGCCCCACGTGCCCATAGGCTCCTGCCCCACCAGCTCGCCCACCATGTCCTTGTGGCTCTCCTTTACCCGCGGGAAGTCGAAGCTTATCAGCCGGCTGTAGCAGTCAGCCATCTCGTCGTTCATCTCGTCGAGGGTAAGCCCATGCACTCTCATATAGGTCTGCGCCGGGTCCTCTCCCCTCTTGCCAGCGCGAAACAGGCGGGCTATCTCCTTCAGCCCGTGCCTCATGCTCCAGTATTCCAGCACGTAAGGGGAACGGTAAATGTTCTCCATATCCAGGAAACGCCTGTTGAATGTCTGGCGGAAGGCCTGCCAGTGATAATTCTCCTCCGTTGTCCACTGCGGATTCACGTTCCACAGCATCCACTGGCTCGCCATCTCGAAGATGCCTCCTCCGCCCCAGCTCTCGCCCGTGTGGTCGCTCTCTATCTGCGACTGGAACGAGTGCCCCAGCTCGTGGGCTATGCAGTTGAGCTGCCTGTCCTGCACCCGGTTGGGGGCTATCCACAGCGCCCCTATCTGTCCGTCGTAGTCTCCCCCGTATGCCGTCCCCTCCAGCGAGTAGTTCAGCATCACCATCATGCGGTATTTCTCCGCCTTGCTGCCTGGCAGTATGAACTCCAGCGAGTCGCGGTAGAAGTCGTAAAACGTCTGCAAGCGTTCCATCAGGTTGTCGAGGTCCACGGTCATGGGCTGCCCGTCAAGGTCGGGAGCCGCGGAGAGGTCATCGCCGAAGGGCTTTTCCCAGAACACGGCTATGTCGTCCGTGCACCTCATGCGGCAGTAGCTCCACTTCGACTCGGGGTTGGTGAAGTCATTCTTCCAAAGTTTCTTGGGCTTATATATCAGTTTCCCCTCGGGGGCGTTACACTCCTGCGCCTCCATGCGGACCAGGGGCAAGGCGGCAAGGCAGATGGCACAAACCGCGACAGCTATGCTTTTCATGATTATTTCCTCCGTCTTTCAGTTGTTTTGCGTGACAAATATAGGGGAATAATTCCAAACCACCAAACATTATGGCAAGCCAAATGCGCAATGCTAATCTAATTATGACACTCCCTCCTAACATTATGGAGCGGTTTCGCCGCTCTGCGAGAAGCGAGAATCTCTGTGGCAACACGCTATATTTACCGCACTGACGCTGGGGAATTCCTGCGGTGACGAGCCTTAGTTCGTGCGGTAATTGTGCTTAGTTCGTGCAGTGATTTGGATAGCGGGCACGCAGATGTTACTTTTTCTTCTATGTTTTAGCGGTGCTTAACATATATTTTCCTATCTTTGCAATAGCAAACACTAAAACCACATTGCCTATGTAACATAGAAAAGAAAGGACACTCAGATAAAAAGCGTTAGCTTAAGTTCTTGCTATCTTAAATCGCCAATTTAGAAGCACACAAGAAGTTAAAGCCAATGTTCACGCTGAATGCGTGGGCTTTTACTTGGATATGTGTGCAT
>JAJPYT010000082.1 GCA_021204845.1 Prevotellaceae bacterium
ACTTTAATATCAGTAAAAGCCCTAATATTATAACTAGCATCCTTTACGTCACCATAACGCACAATATTTTCAGGCCGAATTTCTGGCTCAGTTGGGAGTTCTTCAAAATCAGACACAAGAAAAACAATCTCTGGATGCATAATCTTTCCGCTTTTGCCAACATCTTCATACATATCAAATCGTTCTTCAGGCTTAAATTGGCAAGAGTCTCCCTGCACATAATTCCGATAGTATTCTTCTTTCCATTTAGGTACCCTCTTAACATAATCCTCCTTTACCGCAAAATCTCTGATAACAGCCTTATATCTGGCAATATTCTTCACGAGGTAATAAAACTCTAGTTTTTCGCCACCATCCAAAACACCTCTTAACAGACTAATTGTATTTTTGTTATAATTGTGCCACCACACGCACACGACACCTCTCTTGCTACATTCTTTAATTGCGTCAGGCTGCCATCCTGTGCTATCATGAACATAAATGCCCTTAATAGGGCTTGTCAAATCTTTTTGTCCCATCAGATTATTTAATAATAGGTTAAATTTCCAACCTTCCCCTCATTCACAACTACAAAGATAACTATTTGTTTTACACCATATTCTCCATTGAGATCAATTTAGCGCAATCACATTCAGCCACCTTGCGGCCTACGGCCTATCTGAACGCCCTGATGAGCGCATCACACACCTTAACATACTCGTTCCATCCATAATCATCGATTTAATTGCCAGTCGCACCCGAATCCAATCCCTTTTACGGAATATACCCGTTCAATTCAATGCAAAAAAAAACGCTTCATGTCGCTCCACCGGAAACGCTTCAAGTCAGGCCACCTATAGCGCTTATAATCAATTGGAAACGGAAAACGAAAGCCCATTCCTCAATCCACGTCTGATTGCCTCGTCAAGTCGCGCATATGCTCATCGTAACCGTCAATCAACTCCATGGCCTCATCCTCAAGCTCGCTTAGTTCATCCTCATCCGAACTCGAACCGACAAACACGTAATAGCAGCCGCCCCGCTCCCTCTTGATCACCGCCTGAACGGATGTTGACCCGTTCTCGTTCCTAACCCGCCTAACCGACAGACGCGAATTGTCAAAATCCGAGACCACTTCCCCACAATCATACTCAAATATGGTCTCTTCCTCACGTCGGCCATAGACCATTCCGAAATCTCTTTCAAATCGACCGTAATCGGTACAGAGAACAAGTCCCTGCCAGTCATTCCAGTAGCAGCGTCTGATAACGACCTCGTCTCCATTCATTTCAACAGATGGTACAATACGTGGATCGCCCAAAAACACTCTGTAATCAAACTGACCTTTTCCCTTCAACGAACTGAGCGCGGCCGTTGAGAAGATGAACTTCAGATCATCATACACCGCCCATCCCCTTGACGGCAGAGCGAACACCACCTCACCGAGCACAGTCTCTTGCCATGCGCCCATCGCCGACCTCTCAACGATCAGATGATCCCTATAATAATATTTATCACATTCATCAACGGCATCGGGATCGATTTTCCAAAGAATGTCAACCATGTCAGCAGGCACAGCATGAAGTCTGTACGCCTGCTTCGCCTTCAGCGCCACCAGCTTATACCCATCCTCCATCTTCAGCCTGTCCAGAATCTCAAACGCGAAGTCACATTCCGTCACCTTGCGGCCTACAGCCCGCCTGAACGCCTTGATCAGCGCATCCCCCACTTTCGCATACTCGTTCCATTTCATACTCAATTGATTTAATTGCCTGCAAATATATTATTATTTCAGTCAAAGTCCTATAACTCAAGCCAAGCTGATATAATACCCGGTCCTCATAACTATACCGACAATTAATCGTTCAAGTTGGTCCATGTCGGAACGGAAGGGAAGATGTTATGCGGATTTGAGGTATTTTTGCGGCGTAATAATTAGCTCAAAAAGTCATGAGAAGAAATCTTATTATTCCTATTGCAACCATTATTGTCCTGGCCGGCATGTTGACCTCTTGCGGCGCATTCAAAAGCTATGTGGCCGAATATTCAGTCGGCCTTACCACCGTGGAAAGCCCTTCTGATGCCAAGGAGCAGTTCGGCGAAACGAAAATCATCAGCTTCGAGGATGACGGCATCAACAAGTACCGCTACGAAGATGACTACATAGACATAGTCTGGTACGTAGCCCCCAAGCAGTTTAATTTCACACTTACCAACAAATCCGACCACACGCTGAAAATCAATTGGGATGACATCAGTTATGTCAACACATACGGACAGGTAGGCCGCGTGATGCATTCAGGCGTAAAATACTCGGAGCGCAACAACTCGCAGCCATCCTCCACAATACCGAAAGGAGCGAGCATCTCTGATCTGCTGCTGCCGACCGACAATGTCTATTATGTTTCCGGACAATACGGCGGATGGGAGGAGAAATACCTGTATCCATGCGTCTACAATACACCGGAAGCGTTCAACGAAGGAGCCGAATCCCTGATTGGCAAGACAATGACGATCCTGATGCCTATAATGATCGAGAATGTCCAGAACGATTACACATTCACGTTCAACATCGACGAACTTCTGAACACCGCCACAAAGTAACGTCGGCTAAACTGACAATTTAAATACGGATAATGGCTGTCAGAGCCAGCACTCATGGCAGCCATTATTTTCAATTGTAGCAACGATGAACAATCATGCAAGATCTATGGAGGTTATCTCACCGGTAGTACGGTACGTTCCGGAATGTGTTCCCCTGATGAGACTCTCTGCCTGAAGAATCTTGCCCTTTTCGATGCTATAAACATAGAGGATGTCACCCGGACGGAGGCTACTGTTCTCAGCCTCGACAACCTCCAGCACCTTGCGATTCAGTTCCTCGTACAGCCTAACCTCAAATTCGACGATCCTGTCCAGATAGCGTATCGTGACAGATGTCCCTTCCGGCAGATTATGGATATATACCGCATCGTCCTCAAAATCCCAAATGCTGTCAAGGTTCTTGGTTCCTGTATATTCCTCCCACG
>JAJPYT010000108.1 GCA_021204845.1 Prevotellaceae bacterium
AATCTTTTTTATACTCTGTTTGTAACCCTTGCAACAGGGTTTTGGGACTGATCCGGAAGTTGTTCAAGATAGGGGTAAGATTCTCTTCCATGACCCGCGGTATTGCAGACTGGCGGATAGTTGAGGGATGAAAAAGAGAAGAGGGGTATCGTTGTGTATGATGCCCCTCTCTTAGGTCTGGTGGAGAATATCGGGCTCGAACCGATGACCTCTTGCATGCCATGCAAGCGCTCTAGCCAGCTGAGCTAATCCCCCGCAGAGCGTTATGAATACGTGCTTGCAAAGATAAGGCTTTTTGCGTAAACGGCAAATTTCAGAACTGTTATTTTTGCTACTTAGGGGGAAATGGAGTAATTTTGCGTGGTTGTAACATGGAAACATATATTAATCTAATATGACGAGAAAGACATTATTCATGGTGGCGTTGCTGTGCCTTATGTGTGGCGGCGCAAGCGCAGAGCGCATTACATTATCACAGGCCAAGGCATTGGCTGCCAGTTACATGAAGACTTCCACCTCCGCCACACTGGCGCGCCGCAGCGTAGCGGCAAGGGAAGATGAGTCCCTGCCACTATACGTGTTCAGCAGGGGAGAGGGACAGGGCTTCGTGATGATAAGCGGCGATGACGCTCTGCCCATAGTGTTAGGATACACTGACACGGGCGACTTTGATGAGGACAATCTGCCACCCGCCCTACAGGACATGATAGAGTACTACAGCGCGGCGGCGGACTCGCTCGCGGCAGGCGCCAGCGCCCCATCATCCGCACCCCGCAAGGTGGCAGGTACCAAGGACATCGCCGCACTGGTACAGACACACTGGCACCAGAGCTGGCCATACAATAACCTCTGCCCCTACATAACAGGCACGACCAACAGAGCGGCAACCGGCTGCGTCGCCACAGCGGCAAGCCAGATAATATACTATTGGCACAAGGACCTGGGCGACCGCACGAAATACACCACGCCCACCTACGGATACGGTGACGCGCCAGTGACCGAGACCATCCCCTCGGGCACGCCCCTTAAGTGGAACCTCATGCAGGAATCGTACAGCGGCAGCGAGCCCGACGAGTGCACGGAGGCGGTGGCCACCCTGGTGGCTGTGACGGGAATAAGCGGATGGCTCACCTACGGCAGCAGCACGTCGGGGCAGATAAGCGACCAAGTGAACGTGTTCAGCAGCCAGTTCGGGCTCAATGGCGGCGCGACGGTATGGAAGAGCAGCTACTCGCAGAGCACGTGGGAGTCGATGATAGTGCAAGACTTGGAGCTGGGCCGACCCATACTATACAGCGGCGTTAGCGCCAGCGCAGGGGGTCACGCCGTGGTGATAGACGGCTACCAGCTTAGCACCAACCTGTTCCACTTCAACTTCGGCTGGGGAGCGGGCAACGGCTACGACGGCTATTACACGGTGGACGACGCCACCGGGATGAACGGCTTCAACGACTCCCAGGGCATGGTGTGGAACGTGTATCCGCGCACGCCCAACGTCACGGGCAGTTTGCAGATGGAGCAGACCTATTTGGTGTCGAGGGTGGCGAACACCATAACCGCAAAGATCACCAACAACGGCACGCTGGCGCAGAGCGGCTATTACCTCTACTGCCTCACGGGCAGCAATACCCCCTCCTCATCATCCACCGCGCAGGCGAGCGAGACACAGACCTCGGTGCAGCCAGGCTCATCCGCCCTGTTGACCTTCAGCTTCACCCCCTCGTCCACCAGCACATACACCATCTACCTCTGTGACGGGAACAAGAATATACTTGACAAGATAACAGACATAGAGACCAAGGCAAGCGTGGCAGACCTTACCCTCAACTCCATGGGCATAGACGACGGGGGAGAGAGCGAGACCCTTACCCTTGCGGACGGGCAGACCGTGGAGGTGAAGCACGTCTTCAACAGTAAGAAAGCCAACGTGACCGCCAATTTCACCAACGGCAGCGAGGGCACGCTCTGCACCCCCAGCGTGCAAGGCATAGTGTACCAGTACGACGGCTCTACCTTCACGCAGAACACCACCAAGACGAAGAAGAACGTCACCTTCGAGGAGGGCGGTACGGAGGACATAGTGTTCGACCTCACCAGCCTCACCGATGATGTGGTGTACAAGTTCGCCCTTGCAGGCACAGCCAGCACAAACAAGCAGTTCGACATCAGCTATTCCGCGGCCGCCGACACGGCAGTATATTTCCGCCTCGTGGGAGCCAACCTTACGCTCACCCCCACCGACGACGGGCAGGAGCAGAAGGTGACGGGCAATTACAACGCCACGGTCTTCGAGTCGCTCGCCTCGGACAGCACCGTCTCGCGCTACGACATGACGGAGGTCATAGGACTGCAAGCCCCGCTCACGGCAGCCAACAAGAACGCACTCTTCTACCTCTCCGCCTCGCAGGGGCTCACCGGCACCAACATAGTGGTTGACATGGTGTGCGACCAGCTGGACCTCACACCTGGCTACAACTTCCAACCCAAGGAGGACTTCCGCGCCCTATCCGCCACCTACCACGCCACACAGGCACAGGGGCGCTTCGGCACCGCCCTGCTCCCCTTCGACGCAGCCACCCCGTCGGGTCTCTTCGCACGCAAGGTTAACGAGGTGAGGACCATGTACCTGCAGGATGTGGACTCCTGCGACTGGGAGATGAAGGGCGGCACGCCTTATATAATACTGGCCGGAGAGCCTATAGACATAACCGCCCAGAACACCGACGTGAGCATACTCACCCCCTCACTTGGCACGGACACGCTCAGGGGCACGTGGACAAACATTGTGGCCACCGACACACAGTGGGTGCTCGACGACGCGGACACGCAGTACTTCAACGCCTGTGAGGGGAGCGTGATACCTGCCCTTACGGCCTACATGGAGTACACCAAGAAGGTGCGCGTGAACAGCACCACATACAACACCAAGGACGCTAAGGCTAAGCAGCTGGCGCAGCAGATAGAGTCGGCATTGGCGACACTCGACGAATACATCAATGTCACCTCCGCCTCTGCCCAGGTCGCCTTCACCGCCGCTATCGACGAGGCGCGCGACACCCTGCGCAGCCAGCCCCTCACCACTTATCAGACCAGTCAGATAAAGGCCTTGGAGACGGCGGCTGAGACCTACATAGCCAGTGCGGCGAGCGAGACGGATAACGGGCTGGCGGACATGACGGCACTTATCACCAACCCCTCATTCGAGCTTGGCAACACACGGGGATGGACAGCCACAGGCGCATCCGTCAGCCACATCACCACCAGCCTCTCCAATTACATGTCGGGAGCCGACGGCTCATACGTGATATACCTGCCCTCTGGCACACGTGCTGAGCAGACCATAGAGGGAGTGGAGAAGGGAGTATATCAGCTGGTAGCCAGCCTCGCAGCCGACTACGACAACCACATAGTACTCTCTGCCGGCACCGACTCTGTTACCGTCACAGCCACCGACTTCGGCCCGATGTATATGGAGGATGCCACCGTGGACGAGGTGGAGGTGACCGACGGCACGCTCACCATCTCGGTGCACGGAGTGGAGGGCTGGGCAAAGGCCGATAACTTCCGCCTCTACCAGATAAGCGGCGACACCACGCCCGTGGAGAGTGTGTCGGCCGCCGCCGACACCGGGCGCAAGGGCATCTACGACCTCAGCGGTCGCCGCCTTGCCACAATGCCTGCCCGTGGCATCTGTATAGTGGATGGCAAGAAAGTGATGAGATAAGACACATAACATAACACATTATATATATGTATAAGAAACCGATAGCCTTTGCCTGCGCCATGGCCCTCTCACTGGCATGCGCGCACGCCACCCTCCCCGACGCTGTGACGGGAGCGACCTCGCAAACGGAGGAGAACACCAGCTCGTCATCTTTCCTGATAGGGACAGAGAGCCTCACCGCCAACCAGATAACCGGCACGTGGGGCAAAGCCACAGGAGTGGCGCTCTTCGCCTCGCAAGAGGACCTCGACAACGCCGGCGGCGAGCAGGCCGCCAGCCGCATGAGCGAGACCATAAACAACGCCCTGCAGAAGATGCAGGTGAGCGACGGCACTCTGGAGTTCACCGCCGACGGTTATTTCACGGTGGCGGACCAGAACGGCGAGAGCGCGCAAGGCAACTGGCAACTGAGCGGTGCCACCTTGCGCATAGGGGCGCAGGGCCACAGCTTCGACGTTAACGCGAGCCTTACCGACGACGGGCAGTTGCAGTTGTGCTTCCCCGTGAGCAACCTCCTGGGCAAGGCTCAGCAGTATCTTCCCGCCGTTGGCGCTGAGGGGCTCTACGTGGGCATAAGGTTGAGCAGGCAGTAAGCCTATTCGTGCCCTTGCCAGTAATCCGATGGAGTGTGTCGGACGAGCGGTTATATGGCAATTCCCGGTAATAGTACTCAAGCGGTACGAGCGCCGAAGGTGCTCCCTCTTGTTAGCCGGGGGTTCTAACCCCCGGAATAGAATAGAGCGAATAGGGGGTGCCGAAGGTACCCTCTAATATTCTGGGGGTTATAACCCCCAGCCGTGGGTTGTAACCCACGGGATAATGGGGAGTACCTTCGGCACTCTCTGTCTGTTCGTGCATATACCGTGGGCCGTAAAGGCCCACGGCTATTAAGGGGGAGCACCTTCGGCGCTCTATCTGACTGGCTCTGCCACTCGTACCCTTTGCCTTACGTGTTCCCGTTGTCTCCCGTGAACCACAATGAATTGTAGTCCGTTGTCCACTACCCATAGGGTATGGGAGACACCCATGCAAGGGTGTGTGCGGATACCCATGCAAGGGTGTGTGTGGATACCCATGCATGGGTATCGGTGGGAGGGTATTCATTGTATATCATTGCCATCTATCTGGTGTGTCACACGCTATGGTATGGGAACTCGGTGGGGGAGAGGTTACCGTGCCCTTCCGCTGACAATATTGTTTCCCCTTCCGCCGCTGGCTTACCGTGCGCCGTGGCTGGTGGCGACGGGTGGAGCTCCGCCTGCCGTTACGGGGCGTGGCGCGGCGGAAAGGCCATATCAGCGTTGACATAGGACAATTAGTGGGAAGTTTTTATGGCATTCTCTTTGTGGTTGCGCGAATTAGACGTATCTTTGTTTCTAATCCTTTTATTTAACCAGACAGTATTGTCAAATTATTATCAATTATGAAGAGAAGACTAACTCTGTTTCTTGCCGCAGTATCGCTCCTATTCCTTTGGACAGGACCTGTTGTGGCACAACCGGCAGTTACGGGAACGGTGGTCTCCCAGGACGATGGGGAGCCCATCGTGGGGGCAAGGGTGATGCTGAAAGACACCCAGATAGGCACCGTCACCGACACCAACGGTAAGTTCTCCCTCACGCGCCTGCCGTCCACGGCGAGGATCTTGCAAGTGTCCTATTTGGGCATGCAGACACAGGAGCTGCCCATCAAGCCCAATATGCAGATAACCATGGTCTCGGACCAGAAGATGCTCGACGAGGTGATGGTGGTGGCGTTCGGCACAGCCAAGAAGTCGGCGTTCACCGGCTCTGCCAAGGTGGTGGGGGCGGAAGAGCTCGAGCAGACGCAGACCTCGGTGATAACCAACGCCCTGGCGGGCTACGTGCCAGGCGTGCAGCTGACCAGCAACGATGGCGCGCCGGGCAGCACATCTACCATAAGGGTACGAGGCTTCAGCTCCATCAATGCCAAGAACGACCCCCTTATCATCCTCGACGGAGCGCCATACCCGGGCGACCTCTCGAACATTAACCCCAGCGACGTGGAGTCGATAACCGTGCTGAAGGACGCCTCCTCTAACGCCCTCTACGGAGCCAGGGGAGCCAACGGCGTGATAATGATCACTACCAAGTCAGCCTCAGGCAACGGGGGAGCGAGCGTTACCTTCGACGCGAAGTGGGGAGCCAACAGCCGCGCGTTGAGGCACTACAAGACGATAAGCAACCCGGCGCAGTACTACGAGATGCACTACAGCGCGCTCAACCAGTATTACCTGAACCAGGGCATGAGCGAGCAGCAGGCATGGCAGATGGCCAACCAGAACCTCTGCGGCGACGTGGGCAGCGGCGGCTTGGGCTACAACGTGTACACGGTGCCCGACGGGCAATATCTCATAGGCACGAACGGGAAGCTGAACCCTGCCGCCACACTGGGCCGTGTGGTGAGCTACAACGGCGAGGAGTACCTCGTGACCCCCGACAACTGGGAAGACGCGGGCACACGCACCGGGCTGAGGCAGGAGTATAACATCTCTGTGAGCAGCGCCACGGACAAGTCCACCTTCCTCGCCTCACTCGGCTATCTCGGCACGGAGGGACTTACCTACGGCTCTGACCTGAAACGACTGACGGGGAGGCTGAAGGCCGACTCGCAGATAAAGAGATGGCTGAAAGTGGGGGCTAACGTCTCATACTCACGGTACGACACGAACGTGATGGACCCGCGCTACAACGGCGCGTCCAACTCTACCGGCAACATCTGGGCCTACACAAGCCTGCTGGCTCCCATATATCCGGCCTACATACGCAACGCCGACGGGAGCGTGAAGATAGACGCTAACGGGATAGGCATGATGGACTACGGCGACGGCACTAACGCGGGCTACGCCAGGCCCTCGCTCTCGAACTCCAACCCTATAATGGACAACAGGCTGAACACGATGAACTACGAGGGCAACTCCTCGACGGGGAACATGTTCGCCAACATCTACATAGTGCCGGGGCTGACCCTTACGGTGAACGGCTCGTACGACTTGGACGAGACGCGCGAGACGATGGTGTACAACCCCTACTACGGGCAGTATGACTCCACTGGCGGCACGGTGGAGAAGGTGCACCTCAGGGTCTACGATTACAACCTGCAGCAGCTGCTCTCATACGTGACCACCATAAAGAGAGTGCACAACCTCGACATAATGCTCGGGCACGAGTACTACGACAAGCGCTATGCCTACCTCTCCGCCTCGGCCTCTAACATGTTCTCGCAGGACAACAAGGAGCTGGCGGGCGCCGTGGTAGACGGGCAGACGGCATACTCCTACAAGACACGTGTGAACAACGAGGGCTATTTCGGCCGCCTCCAGTATAACTACGACGAGCGTTACTTCGCCTCGTTCTCCCTGAGGCGCGACGCAAGCTCCAAGTTCGCGCCCTCCCACCGGTGGGGCACCTTCTGGTCGCTCGGGGCGGCGTGGCTCATCGACAAAGAGAAGTGGTTCACCGCACCGTGGGTGGACGAGCTGAAGGTGAAGGCCTCATACGGTGTGCAGGGCAACGACAATATCGACTACTACCTCTACACCGACCAGTTCCTCATCTCCAACTCCGGCGGCAACGTGGGCACCTCCTTCTATAGCAAGGGAACGGAGGACATAACGTGGGAGACGAACGGCAACCTTAACGTGGGCACGGAGTTCTCCTTCCTCGACCACCGCCTCACAGGCTCGCTGGAGTATTACCGCCGCATGACCACGGACATGCTCTTCAAATACTCCGTGGCACCCTCCTTGGGCTACGACAATTATTGGAAGAACGTGGGTGACATGTATAACTCCGGCATAGAACTCGACCTTGGCGCCAACCTCATACGCAGGAGGAACCTGAGCTGGGACGTAAGGCTGAACGTCTCCACGCTTAAGAACCGCATAACCAGACTGCACGACGACCTTAAGTCGGCAGTCCGCTATGACAGCAAGGGCAACGAGTACCGTGGCTTCGACAGCGACAACTTCTTCATAGCCGAGGGCGTCTCCATCTATACCTGGCGCCTGAAGGACTATGCGGGAGTGGCGGACGACGGGCAGTCGATGTGGTACAAGAACGTGACCGACGAGGATGGCAACATCACCGGCAGGGAGACCACCACCTCGTGGTCCGACGCCGACTACTACGTGACCCGCGAGTCCCCTGTGCCCAAGGCGTTCGGAGGCTTCGGCACCACACTGAGGGCATATGGGGTGGACCTCACCATAAACTTCTCTTACCAGCTGGGCGGCAAGCAGTTGGACTACACCTACATGCAGCTCATGAGCAGCCCCACCTCCTCATACTCTGGCTATAACTTCCATGCCGACCTGCTGAAGGCATGGAGCGAGACCAACACGGGGTCGGACATACCGCGATTCGTGTGGGGCGACCTCTATAGCTCAGCCGCCTCCACGCGCTTCCTCACCAGCTCGCGCTACCTTAATATAGAGAACGTGAACGTGGGCTATACCTTCCCCGCGAAGGCGATGGCTAAGGCCCGCATAGGCTCCCTCAGGGTGTATCTGGCTTGCGAGAACCTCTTCTTCTGGTCAGCCCGCCGCGGCTTCGACCCAAGGCAGAGCTACAGCACCTACATAACGGGAGCATATTATTCACCGATGCGCACCGTATCGGGTGGCATCACCCTGAAGTTTTAACATGGGATAACCCCACATACATTATGAAGAAAATACTGAATGTTACAATATACTGCCTTGCCACAGTGGCAGGGCTGGCCACCGCGGTGAGCTGCATAGACGAGACCTTTCCCGAGCGCGAGTACGCCACCTCGGAGCAGATAGGCTCTTCAGCGTCGGCCATGGAGGCTGCCGTCAACGGTATTCCATCGCAGATGGTGCAGGGCTACCTTATATATGGCGACCAGGTGGACGAGACGGACATGGCTTATCCGCAGTTCATGATATCACAGACGGAGATGTTGGGTGATATGTACCCGCTCGGCACTAATTCCGGCTACGACTGGTATAGGACTTATAACACCATGGACGCGTCTATGGGTGAGAACAGCTACTATGCTTACATTCCCTGGTTCACGCTCTATAAGTTCGTGAAGTCCGCCAACGATATCATAGGGGCGGTGGACATAGATGACGAGAGCCTCACCGACGCTATAAGGGGCTATGCCGGCATAGCCTATGCCTGCCGCGCCTTCGACTACTATCTGCTCACCGTCTTCTACGAGCCGGTGGCCAACATCTATACCGACTGCTCGCGGGTGCTGGGGCTTACGGTGCCCTTCGTGACCGAGAATACAGACGGTGACGCGGCAAAGAATAACCCACGTGCCACTCACGAGGATATGGTGGCTTTCATACTCTCCGACCTGGAGAAGGCGGAGCGCTGCCTCTCTGGCTTCAACCCTCCCTCGCGCCTGTTCCCCGACCTTGCCGTGGTCTATGGGCTGATGGCTAAGGTCTACCTGTGGGATGAGGACTACGCCCTTGCGGTCACTTACGCCCGCAAGGCTATAGACACCTTCGGGGGCGAGCCTATGACGGAGGCCCAGTGGCTGGACGTGAACACGGGCTTCAACACCGCCTGTCAGGCGTGGATGTGGTATCTCCATTATGATGCGGAGAACATGGGGAATCTCTGCAACTTCACAGGATGGATATCGGGCGAGGCAGACTGGGGATACTCTTCCCTCACACGCCCTGGCATAGACCGTGCGCTCTACGACAAGATAGCCTCCACCGACTTCCGCAAGCACGCCTTCCTCGACCCCTCCAAGTACGATTACTACAACTACCAGACCTGCCGTGACGCGGCATACATAGAGGACGCTCCCGCCTACCTCTCCCTGAAGTTCCGCTGCGTGGGCGGCGACTACTCCAACTACAGCACAGGCGGTGCGGTGGACGTGCCTGTGATGCGTGTGGAGGAGATGTATCTCATCGAGGCGGAAGCTGTGGGCATGTCCCAGGGGCTGTCCGCTGGCATCAGCAAGCTGGAGCGGTTCATGCAGGACTGGCGCCAGCCCGACTACGTGTGCCCTGCCTCTACCCTGCCAGACTTCCAGATAGAGGTGCTCACACAGATGCGCATAGAGTTCTGGGGCGAGGGCAATGCCTTCCCCTCCGCCAAGCGCATACAGCCGGGCGTGGTGCAGAACTATGAGGGCACCAACGCCCCTGCCACCATCTTCATGATAAACTGCCAGGGCATAAAGCCGGACTGGACTATGGTGATACCTATAGAGGAGGTGCAGGCAAACTCCGCCCTCCAGCGACAGAACAATCCCAACCCCACTGGCACGGTGACGGCTCCCACACCCATAGGGCAGTATGCGCCCGCTGCCTACTAATAGTCTTTCACCTGATATTACTCATACATTATGAAATTCCAGCAAACATATATCTTCAGTGTCGTGGCATTGACGGCTGTGGCGCTCTTCTCCTCGTCTTGCGACGGCGGGGTGGACTATACCCCGGCGGAAGAACCGACAGGCATACAGGCATATTTCCCTGCCACGGTGAGTTCCCGGATAGACCTCTCGGAGGCGGACACAGTGTTTACCATTCCCGTAATGCGCCGGGATGCCGAAGGCGCTGTCACCATACCTCTCGATGTCTCTGGCGACACGGAGCGGTTCAGCGTTCCCGAAAGCCTCTCCTTTGCCGACGGCGAGACAGAGACGGAGCTGACCGTGGGCTATAATCCAGACTCATTCGCATATGACGAATACTACGAGCTGACCATCGCCATACCAGAGGAGTACGCCACACCCTACGGCATCTCGTCTTACACCTTCACCGCAGGCATCCCCTCGGCATGGATCTCGTTGGGTACAGCTCTCTACACCGATGACTTCATAACCACCTTCTATGGGGTGGATATCTACCCCTACGAGGTTGAGATACAGGAGAACGCCGCCAGTCCTGGTCTCTTCCGCTTAGTCTATCCCTATGGCGAGGCATACCCTTACAACGAGGCTTACGACGACGGCACCGCCGACTGGGACCTTACCCGCACATACTACATGGAGATAAACGCCACCGACCCCGATGGGGTATTCATTCCCCAACAGCAAACAGGTATGGACTGGGGCTATGGCAACATAGAGGTCTGGAGCGAGGCGAGCCGTGAGATGGAGCTGGGGGCTACCTTAGAGGACGTGAAGGCGGTGGGTCTAACAGGCACCTATGCCGAGGGGATAATAACCTTCCCGCCCAACACCTTACTTGTCTCCATGCCCCTCTATGCCGATGGCTTCTTCACCGCCAACACTGGTGGGGCGTTCCGTGTGGAGCTACCGTAGGCGAAGTCAAAGTATCTGCTCCCCTGCCCCCTCCTGGACAGGGGAGCAGTACTGTATATAATGAGACATGGCAGCCGCTCTATATCTCATACCCGTCCCGATTTTTGTACGAGAACTCTGCCTTTGCAAAAAGTAAGTAATAGACGCAAAAATAGGGTGAATTTCTTTGGCTGTTACGGTGAGTTTAATTACTTTTGCAGCGTGAAGATGACATAGTGTCAAACAACAACCTTAAACAAAAACAAAACAAGTGCTATGGAAGTTGAGAAAATTATGCAGGGTCTGGAGCAGAAGCATCCAGGTGAGGCAGAGTATCTGCAAGCTGTAAGGGAGGTGCTGGAAAGCATCGTTGACGTTTACAACCAGCATCCCGAGTTTGAGAAGGCTAAGCTGATTGAACGTCTGGTTGAGCCCGAAAGGGTAATAACCTTCCGCGTGCCCTGGGTAGACGACGAGGGTGAGATTCACGTCAACCTTGGCTACAGAGTACAGTTCAACAGCGCTATCGGTCCGTACAAGGGCGGCCTGAGATTCCACGCTTCAGTGAACTTGTCTATCTTGAAGTTCTTGGGCTTTGAGCAGATCTTCAAGAATGCCCTGACCACGTTGCCTATGGGTGGCGGCAAGGGCGGCTCAGACTTCTCTCTCAGAGGTCGCAGCGACGCTGAGGTGATGAGGTTCTGCCAGTCGTTCATGACTGAACTGTACCGCCACGTGGGACCTGACGAGGATGTGCCGGCAGGCGACATCGGTGTGGGCACACGCGAGATTGGCTATCTCTTCGGCATGTACAAGAAACTGACTCATCAGTGGAATGGCATGATAACGGGCAAGGCTCCCGAATGGGGCGGCTCGCTGGTAAGACCAGAGGCTACGGGCTACGGCGCTCTCTACTTTGTGAACCAGATGCTCGCTACCCACGGAATAGACATAAAGGGCAAGACAATAGCAGCCAGCGGCTTCGGTAACGTTGCCTGGGGCGCTATAAAGAAGGCTGACCAGCTGGGTGCCAAGGTGGTTACCATCTCTGGGCCTGACGGATATATCTACGACCCGAATGGTGTGACAGGCGAGAAGATTGACTATCTGCTTGAGCTGCGTGCCAGCGGTAACGACATTTGCCAGCCATACGCCGAGCAGTTCCCTGGCTCTAAGTTCGTTGCCGGCAAGCGCCCATGGGAGGTGAAGACGGACATCGTGCTAACTTGCGCCACACAGAATGAGGTAAGCGGTGCCGATGCTGATACCATTCTCGCCAACAAGCCGCTCTGCGTGGCTGAGGTGAGCAACATGGGTTGCTCCGCCGAGGCAGTGGAGAAGTTCCTGGCAGCCAAGATGCTCTTTGCCCCTGGCAAGGCAGTGAACGCTGGTGGTGTGGCAACTTCTGGTTTGGAAATGACACAGAACGCCATCCGCTTGAGCTGGAGCGCCGAAGAGGTGGACGAGAAACTGCACCAGATTATGCACAACATACACGAGCAGTGCGAGAAGTACGGCCGTGGCGCTGACGGATACGTGAACTACGTGAAGGGCGCGAACATCGCCGGCTTCATGAAGGTTGCCAAGGCCATGATGGCTGAGGGTATCGTATAACCTGCGGAAATATACTTATAAAGGGAGGGTGCCAAATAATCTTGGCACCCTCTTTTTATCTGTCCGCAAGAGTTATTCCCACTCTATAGTGGAGGGCGGCTTGGACGATATGTCGTAGCAAACACGGTTTACGCCCTTTACCTTATTGATAATGTCGCTGGAGACGCGTGCCATAAAGTCGTAGGGCAGGTGAGCCCAGTCGGCGGTCATGGCATCGGTGCTGGTGACGGCCCTCAGCGCCACAGGATTCTCATAGGTGCGCTCGTCTCCCATAACTCCCACGCTGCGCACGTCGCTGAGCAGTATTGCCCCCGCTTGCCATATCTGGTCGTAGAGGGAGACTTCTATCTCTCCGTCACGCATGTCAGCAGGAATGCCGGCAGCCAAGGTGCGGCGCGCCTCCTCGCCAGAGAGCCTTACCTTATAGTCACGCAGACCTCGTATGAAGATGTCGTCCGCCTCCTGCAACACATGCACTTTCTCACGGGTGACGGCTCCCAGAATGCGTACAGCAAGCCCGGGGCCGGGGAATGGATGGCGGGTGATAAGATGCTCTGGCATGCCAAGCTGGCGGCCTACCCGTCTCACCTCGTCCTTGAAGAGCCATTTTAGCGGCTCGCACAGGGAGAGGTTCATCTCCTCGGGCAGTCCGCCAACGTTGTGGTGGCTCTTGATGACTTTGCCTGTTATGTTCAGACTCTCTATGCGGTCGGGGTAGATTGTGCCTTGGGCAAGGTGGCGGGCATCCTTTATCTTGCGTGCCTCGGCATTGAACACTTCCACGAAGTCACGCCCTATAATCTTGCGTTTCCGCTCCGGCTCGGTTACCCCTTGCAGATCGGTGAGGAAACGCTCGCTCGCGTCTACGCCTATAACGTTAAGGTCAAGCCCCTCATAGTCTCTCATCACATCGGTGAACTCGTTCTTGCGCAGCATGCCGTGGTCCACGAAAATGCATGTGAGACGGGAACCAATGGCACGGTGTAGCAGCACTGCCGCCACGGAACTGTCAACGCCGCCCGAGAGACCAAGTATCACACGGTCGGAGCCCAACTGGGAGCGCAACTCGGAGACTGTGGCATCCACGAAGTTAGCTGGCGACCAGTCTTGCCTACTGCCACAAATATCTACCACGAAGTTGCGGAGCAACAGGCTGCCCTCTGCGGTGTGGAACACTTCGGGATGGAATTGCACACCCCACGTCGGCTCCTCATCTGCCGCATAAGCGGCGTAGCGCACATGCGAGGTGCTTGCTATAGCATGGAACCCATGGGGTAGGGCAGTAATGGTATCGCCATGGCTCATCCAAACCTGGCTGCCAGAGGAGAAGCCGTGGAACAGAGAATTCGAGGTATCTATGACCGAAAGGTTGGCACGGCCGTATTCTCGGCTCCCAGCCGGCTCCACCGCACCTCCCAGCACGTGGCTCATATACTGTGCCCCATAGCAAATGCCAAGTACGGGCAAGCGACCCCGGAACTGCGAGAGGTCGACATGGAAAGCCTGCGGGTCGTATACACTGAACGGACTGCCAGAGAGTATGACCCCGATGACCGAGGTGTCGTCGGCTGGGAAACGGTTATATGGCAGTATCTCACAGAATGTGTCGAGTTCGCGCAGACGACGCGCTATCAGCTGGGTGGTCTGACTGCCGAAGTCGAGAATGATAATCTTTTGCTGCATTGAGAGGCTTAGAACCTATATCCGAGGGTGACAGAGATACAGAAGTTGCGTAGCTTATCGGCATTGGGCTCGAACTTGTCGGCATATTGGTCACGGTAGTCACCACGGAGCATGTCAGTGAGCCCCCAGTCACAATCGAGATTTATGGAATAGTGGTTCATAACCTCTGTGCCAACACGGAAACCCACGCCCGTGTCAAAGCGCTGGAGACCTCCGTTAGCACGGTAATTAAGGTCGTTCTTCTTAAAGGTCTTGTCCTTGAACTCCACCAGTTTAGGTGCGGTACCCTCCTCGTCGGCATCGAAGCGGGTCTTGCCCGCTGTGCCGATGGCGAAATAAGGGCCCACCTCGGCAAACACGCCCCAATCCTCGGTTATGTTGTAGCGGAAGCCGATGTGGATAGGGATGTAGAAATAGTGGGAGGTGACCTTGTAAGTTCCTGGGAAAGTCCTATCTACCGGATTCTCAGGGTCAGAGTTGTAGTAAGGCATCATAATCTTCTGCTTCGCTCCCTTCTGCGACCACTCGACACCGGCACTCACGTATGTACCATGTGCGCCTGGAAGAACATATTCTCCGCGCAATCCTATATCTATGCCCACGCGCCCATCAGCGGAGAAGGGTCCGATGTCGCCATAACCGTTGGAGAACTGGAAGTTACCGTGAATCTTGGAGATGTTCATGCCTAACACAGCCTGCCAGGAGAATCCCTCCTCGGGCTCATTCTCGATAGCCATGGCACTGGCGGCGCACGAGAGCAGCATAGCCGCTAAAAACAGTTTCTTCATGATGATGATATTTTTGTGTTTCTTGTTGTCTGGTAAGCAAAATAAATCTCTTTGATGTGCAAATATAAAAAGAATTTTGTAATTTTGCACGCAAAGAGTAGGAAAAAGGGTGCCATCCCTTGCGCTTTTCAGATAAAGCCTTGGTGAGGGAGCCCAGAAGACTGGAGAAGAGAGAGTGATACATTAAATTAAAATATAGTAGTTACTTTAAAAAACACATTAAATCATGGCAACAAAAGTAGGTATTAATGGATTCGGCCGCATTGGTCGTTTCGTGTTCCGTGCCGCTCAGAATCGCAGCGACATTGAGATTGTTGGTGTAAACGACCTCTGCCCAGTGGATTACTTGGCTTATATGCTGAAGTATGACACCATGCACGGCGCTTTCCAGGGC
>JAJPYT010000162.1 GCA_021204845.1 Prevotellaceae bacterium
AGAGCGCATCCTTGGTAAGGATGAGGTCCCGAGTTCAACTCTCGGAAGCAGCTCGAGGAGGAAGAAAGAGACGATAGAGATAAAGAAAAGGGACGAGAATTCGTTTACTTATTATATATTTAAGAAAGTACCGCTATGGCAAAAGAAAAATTTGAGCGTACCAAACCGCATGTAAACATTGGTACAATTGGTCATGTCGACCACGGAAAGACCACTCTGACGGCAGCCATCTCAAAGGTGCTGCACGAGCGTCTGCACACGGGACAGGAGGTGAAGTCTTTCGACCAGATCGACAATGCGCCTGAGGAGAAAGAGCGTGGTATTACCATCAATACCGCACACATTGAGTACGAGACAGCAAAGCGTCACTATGCGCACGTTGACTGCCCGGGACACGCCGACTATGTGAAGAACATGGTAACTGGTGCCGCACAGATGGACGGAGCGATCATCGTTGTTGCCGCAACTGACGGTCCTATGCCACAGACGCGTGAGCATATCCTTCTGGCTCGCCAGGTGAACGTGCCCCGTCTGGTCGTTTTCCTTAACAAGTGCGATATGGTTGACGACGAGGAGATGCTTGAACTCGTGGAGATGGAAATGGCTGAGCTGCTGGCCCAGTATGACTTCGAGGATGACACTCCATTTATCCGTGGTTCCGCCCTTGGCGCCCTGAACGGCGTGAAAGAGTGGGAAGACAAGGTGATGGAGCTGATGGATGCCTGCGACACATGGATTCAGGAGCCTGTGCGCGACATTGATAAGCCTTTCCTGATGCCTGTTGAGGATGTCTTCTCCATCACTGGACGTGGCACCGTGGCTACTGGTCGTATTGAGACTGGTTTGGTGAAGATAGGCGACGAGGTTCAGATTCTGGGTCTTGGCGAGAACAAGAAGTCCGTGATCACTGGTGTGGAGATGTTCCGCAAACTGTTGGATGTCGGCGAGGCTGGTGATAACGTGGGTCTGCTGCTCCGTGGTATAGACAAGAACGAGGTAAGGCGTGGTATGGTCATTACCCACCCAGGTGCCATCACTCCTCACAAGGGCTTCAAGGCTTCTATCTACGTACTGAAGAAAGAGGAAGGCGGTCGTCACACCCCGTTTGGCAACAAGTATCGTCCACAGTTCTATCTGCGCACTATGGACTGCACAGGTGAGATTCATCTGCCAGAGGGCATCGAGATGGTAATGCCTGGTGATAACGTGGAGATTATCGTTGAGCTGATCTATGCGGTGGCTCTGAACGTTGGTCTGCGCTTCGCCATCCGTGAGGGCGGACGTACCGTGGGTTCTGGTCAGATCACCGAGGTGTTCGACTAAACAAGCGACGAAACGTAAACTTACACTGAAAATAGAATGTGAAGCGTGGGAGTCCCTCCCCTGTATGAGGAGAAGGGGCTCTCATTTACGGGAATAGCTCAGTTGGTAGAGCACTGGTCTCCAAAACCAGGTGTCGGGAGTTCGAGCCTCTCTTCCCGTGCTGGAAAAGAGTGAAAGTATGTTTAAGAGCATTTTCAACTATTGTAGAGTATCATACGAAGAACTAATGCATAAGGTCACTTGGCCTTCTCGTTCGGAACTTATGAACAGTGCAGTACTTGTACTTGTAGCTTCCCTATGTATTGCAGTGGTGATTTTCGCTGTTGATCAGGTGTTCCAGCATGGAATGGAACTGGTTTATGGATTGTTGCGCTAAGAAATCTGTTGTAGACAATGGCTGAGACGGAAATGAAATGGTATGTCATGCGTGCCATAAGCGGAGATGAGGGCAAGGTGAAGAATTACATTGAGGCCTACATCAACCAGCACGCTGACTTTGCTAAGCATGTGGCCCAGGTTCTTGTCCCAACGGAAAAGGTAGTGACAATACGTAATGGTAAACGCGTCGTGAAGGAGAAGAACCGCTATGCTGGCTATGTGTTCGTGCAGACCGACTTAGTCGGGGAGACTCAGGCAAACTTGCGTAATGTGCCGGGTGTGCTGGGCTTCCTCAGTGACACGCGGAACAGCACCAAGCCCATGCCCCTTCGCCCTAATGAGGTAAGCCAGATGTTGGGTGTCGTTGACGAGCTGAAGGACTTCGCCGAGGATATGGTAATACCATTCTCCCTGGGCGAGAGCGTGAAGGTGACAGACGGGCCATTCACTGGTTTTGACGCTATTATCGAGGATGTGAACAGCGAGAAGAAGAAGCTGAAGGTTTCGGTCAAGATCTTCGGGAGGAAAACCCCCTTGGAGCTTAACTTTATGCAGGTGGAGAAGTTGTAGCGTGGATGTTACGCCAGCGCGGCGGCTTCAAGAGAAAGGTAACAAAAATAATTAATTGAGAAAATGGCTAAAGAAGTTGCTGGATTAATCAAATTGCAGATTAAAGGTGGCGCAGCGAATCCATCACCCCCGGTAGGTCCCGCATTGGGCTCGAAGGGTATAAACATCATGGATTTCTGCAAGGCATTCAACGCCAGGACGCAGGACAAGGCTGGCAAAGTTTTGCCTGTCGTCATCACGTATTACACTGACAAGTCGTACGATTTTGTCGTAAAGACTCCGCCAGTGGCGATACAGTTGTTGGAAGCCACGAAGATTAAGAGCGGTTCCGCCGAGTCTAACCGTAAGAAAGTGGCTGAGATCACTTGGGACCAGGTGCGCACTATAGCGGAGGACAAAATGCCCGACCTTAACTGCTTCACTGTGAAGTCTGCAATGAAAATGGTTGCAGGGACAGCCAGGAGTATGGGAATTACCGTGAAGGGTAACTTTCCTGAAGAATAACTAAAGATTCAATTCGTTATGAGTAAACTGACAAAAAATCAGAAGTTGGTGGCTGGTAAGATTGAAGCAGGGAAGGCATATACTCTGAAGGAAGCTTCTCAGTTGGTGAAGGAAGTGACTTTCACTAAGTTTGATGCTTCTGTGGATATAGATGTTCGC
>JAJPYT010000076.1 GCA_021204845.1 Prevotellaceae bacterium
TCGAATACGTATGATCTTTAAGCTAATAATAGGCTAAAGCATTTAATATGTTTTTTTAATCAATCAGTGTGACTGACAAGGTAATTGGATATGCGCCAGAAGTCAGCAGGGGTCAACACCCGCAATGTGAAGGTCTTGTTGCCAGCTGTAGTGAGTTCGTAGGAAGAAGTGGGCATATCCGTAAGTATATAGGGCTTTTTCGCAAAGAAACTTACTTCGCGCCATTCCCTGATGTCCACTTTAATGAATGCCGAGCGATCCATTATGGCGTTGGACACCAGTTTCCCTTTTTTTAGAATACCCTTTCGGGTCAGTTCGTCTTTTGAGGCAATCATAACGTAACCATTGTTCAGCATAGCGTCTTGTCTGGCGAGTGCTTCGCTTTGCTTCTGCGTTCTCTGGCTTAATTCATTGATGGTTACAGTCTGTGATTGTACTTGGCCTTGAAGACGTGCCAGATCTACGTTCTTCTTCTCCAGTTCCTCTCTCAGTTGGGCTATCTCGGAGTCTTTGATGCTCATTTGTTGACGCAGGTAAGCGATTAGATGCAGCGACTGTTCAGTGGAGTCACTGCTTTCCCTAAGTTGTGCCTCCAGCCTGTCTATTTTCTCTCGCTGGGTTTGCAATAGTGAGGCAAAGCGCGTAAGGTTATATTTGACATCTTCCTTAGTTATTGGCGTTTCGTCTCCGTTGGTAAAAATCATGCTCTCTTGCAGAGCTATGGAGTCAAAAGTCTCATTTAGCACTTCCATAGTTTGCCCGTAGTTCCTCAACAAGGAAGTCTGTGAGGCGTTCAGTTGACGCAAAGAATCTCTTTCCTCCACGAGTTTCAATATCTCTTTGTCTGAATTGCCGCAACTGCCCAATAGAAGCGAAAGCGTTGCTACTGCCACATATATTAGAGATGTTCGTACAGACATAATTGAGTAGGGCTTAGTTGGATTGTTTTGGTTGGTAAATCATCAAATGAAAGCCTGTTGTCAATATGGCTTTGGTGTTAGAATTGGCTGGCAGGTCGTTCCATTCGAGTATCTCAGCAGTTGTCACGTTGAATTTCTCAGCGATAGTTTCCAAGGTTTCCCCTTTTAACACTGAGTAGAATATAACGAGATATTCTATTTTCTCCTCTTCTTCAGCTGTTGTGTCAACTGGCTCTTCTATAATATCTATTGGGGTAATTATATCAGTCATACCCGTCTTGTATTTTATCATAAACACATCTGATTTACTTAACGACACATCACTGATGTAGGTTTTGCCCGACCACATGGAACCTTTTTTCGTTTTGGGAAAGTAGTGTATGTCGTCTTCTGTTATCCTTATATTCTCAGCTGCAATCTCCGCACCTTTCACCAAATAAATAACATCACTTTTCTTTGGTTCTATGCGTTGAGCTTCACCAGTGACGCGTTTCCCCTCTGGGGTTATATATACGTTACCCTGTTTTTCGATGTAAATCATATATACGTCTTTGATTGGGATTGAGCGCCGGCTGCCTGTTTTGTCTTTGGCATGTGCGAATATTATTTCATCATCGCTGATCTGATAGAGTTTCACATCACCTTCCTGTCCATTCCTAAAAATGATGTGGTCGGTAGCAAAGCACAGGCTGGAGGTTGCCACGGTCAGCAGTGCTGTCAATAAATAGCGTTTCATCTTTATTCTGTCTCTTCGTTCTTTGGTAAACAATTCGGTTGTTATCCGAGGGCAAAGGTAGCAGTTTTAACTTTTTTTATCTGCTAAATCTTGTATCATAACGTGATACACAACTGTATCAAAAATAGATACACAGTGTTGTAAGGAACTACAGGTCAAGGAAGAAAGGTGTCACTGTGGGATTCCCAATTACGTGTGGCTAACTATCAAAATCAGTCCTTTCTTCCTATGTTATTAGAGATATCTTCGAAGAAATTGTGATTCAAAACACGGCAGATACGTTCCAGCAGCTCCGTGTCAATGCTCTCCTTGCGGAAGATTTTGTAGCAGTGGGTGCGTGTGCAGCAAATTTGTAACGCGAACCACGAGACACTGTGCCCACCCTCTTTGAGTTTCTTCCTTATGCAATTTCCTATATGCATAACCTTGCTTCTCACAAAAGTCTGCCTCGTGCGTCCCTCACTCGGCTGTTACCGTTGCACAAAAAAGCGTGGACGATGTTCGGTTTATTTGGATTGAGGCATCGCCAAACGCCCTTGCACAACAAACAGTCCACCCCACGCCTTGCCGTATATCAGCCTGCATCGCGCAGGGGGACATGGCAAGCATGTGCGTTGTGACTGCTCTACCTTGTGCTTATAATTTGGCGAATTTCAATCCACAGATAAAGCCGAAACGCTTCACTAAAGTACTTGGAAAGGGTTTCCCACAATCCAATTGCAAAATTACGATAAAAGCCACAATAATCGCTTCTTAACCTCGTTTTTTTCTCCATCCTGGGCATTTGGGTAGCCTTTTCGTCTGAAGAGAGCCTGGCGTGAAAGAGGCTTAAGGCATCTCTTCCAGCGCTACGCGTGATGGCAGCTTAAGGAGAGCGGCTGCGTCTCAACCTTATCAGTAATAGTGGCGTAATAGCCACCCTCCCCAATGCCTGTGCCCCTCTTGCGAGGATGAAAAAATATTCTCATTCGAGAAAAGGGGAGGAATATTTTGTCTCTCTCTTTAAAAATGCGTAACTTTGGGCGTTTTTTAAACAACTTTTATTCATTACTTATGGCAGATAGTAAAGAAAAACTTTTCTCTGACTTCACCGCTCCGACACGGCAGGAATGGCTCGACAAGATCCAGGTTGACCTGAAGGGCGCGGACTATCAGAAAAAGATGGTTTGGAGAACCAACGAGGGCTTCTCTATGGAGCCCTTCTATCGCAAGGAAGACGTGGACCAGCTCCCTCTGGTCAATGCCTTGCCGGGTGAGTTCCCCTACGTGCGCGGCAACCGTGCCGCCGACAACGAATGGCATGTCCGTCAGGACATCAAGTGCGACGACGCCAAGGAAGCTAATGCTAAAGCCTTGGACATTCTGAACCGGGGTGTTGACAGCCTCGGCCTGATTATTCCGAGAGAGCAGGTGTCGGCTGAGTTTATTGACACTCTGCTTGAGGGAATCTACCCTGAGTGCGTTGAGCTGAACTTCGTCACATGCCAGCGCAAGACAGAGGAGCTGACTAAGATTCTGGTGGCTTACTTCCAGAAGAAGGGTGTTGACCCCGCAAAGGTGGAAGGCAGCGTTTGCTTCGACCCGATGGAGAAGATTCTCACCAGGGGCAAGGACATGTCCGCCGTGCTCGCTCAGGCAAAGAACATCGTTGAGTTGCTGGCAGACTATCCGAAATTCACCGCCATAGCAGTGAATGCCTTTAAGTTGACCAACGCTGGCGCCTACAGCTATCAGGACCTCGGCTACGCATTGGCATGGGGCAACGAGTACATGGCGCAGCTCACCGAGGCTGGCGTGGCTCCAGAACTGGCTGCGAAGAACATAAAGTTCAACCTTGGCATAAATGGGGTTTACTTCATGGAGATTGCAAAGCTGCGTGCCGCACGTATGCTGTGGGCGGAGATTGTAAGCCAGTACACCCCCTGCAAGGAAAGCGCGAAGATGCACATCTGCGCACATACTACCACTTATAACCAGACGCTTTTCGACTCTTACGTAAACCTGCTGCGCTCGCAGACCGAGACCATGAGCGCCGCTCTTGGTGGAGTGGAGAGCATAGTAGTCACCCCGTTTGACACGCCATACGAGACACCTACCGACTTTGCCGAGCGCATAGCACGCAACCAGCAGCTGCTGCTGAAGGACGAGTGCCACTTCGACCGCATCGTGGATGTGGCTGGAGGCTCGTACTTCGTGGAGGAGCTTACAGCGGCTCTTGCGAAACAGGCTTGGAAGCTGTTCCTCAGCGTTGAGGAAGAGGGCGGTTTCCTGGCAGCCGCAAACGCTGGAAAGGTGCAGAACGCAATAAACGAGACAAACGGGGCACGTCACGCCAACGCGGGCAAGAGCAGGGAGTTCCTGCTTGGCACAAACCAGTTCCCCAACTTTACGGAGAAGAGCGAGGGCAAGACCCCGATGGCTTCCTGCTGCCAGGGAACGTGCGAGACTGCCGAGAGCGGCATTCCTGCCATCAAGACAACGCGTCTGGCCAGCGACTTCGAGGCACTGCGCCTGACCACCGAGAAGGCAGCGAAAGTTCCCGTTGCCTTTATGCTCACCATTGGCAATCTGGCAATGCGCCAGGCACGCGCCCAGTTCAGCTGCAACTTCCTGCGCACGGCTGGCTACACGGTTGTGGACAATTTAGGTTTCGCCACAGTGGAGGAGGGCGTAGACAAGGCTCTGGAGGCAGGGGCTGACATCGTGGTCATCTGCTCCAGCGACGACGAATATGCCACTTACGCTATCCCTGCCTTCAAGTATCTGAACGGCAGGGCCATGTTTGTTGTGGCAGGTAATCCCGCTTGTGCCGAGGAGCTGAAGGCAGCCGGCATAGAAAACTTCATCCATGTGCGTGTGGATCAGCTGAAGACATTGAAAGAGTTTAACGCTAAATTGGGAATCTAAGTTATGGCACGCAAATCATTCAACCAAATAGATATCTTTGCCGGCATAGAAGCCAAGAACGGCAAGGAATGGCAAAAAGAGCATGGAATCACTGCCAACTGGAAGACTCCCGAGCAGATAGATATCCAGTCCGTTTATACTAAAGAAGACCTCGAGGGCATGGAGCACCTCGACTTCGCGGCAGGCATTCCGCCTTACCTGCGTGGCCCGTACAGCATGATGTATCCCTTCCGCCCGTGGACAATCCGCCAGTACGCAGGTTTCTCCACAGCCGAGGAGAGCAACGCTTTCTACCGCCGCAATCTGGCTTCGGGCCAGAAGGGCTTGTCAGTTGCCTTCGACCTGCCCACACATCGTGGCTACGACCCCGATAACCAGCGCGTTGTGGGTGACGTGGGCAAGGCTGGCGTTTCCATCTGCTCTATAGAGAACATGAAGGTTCTGTTCGACGGTATACCCCTGAACAAGATGTCAGTTTCCATGACAATGAACGGAGCCGTACTGCCTATCCTGGCGTTCTACATCAACGCGGGACTGGAGCAGGGCGCAAAGCTCGAGGAAATGGCAGGAACCATACAGAACGATATTCTGAAGGAGTTCATGGTGCGCAACACCTACATCTATCCGCCAGCATTCTCAATGAAGATTATAGCCGACATCTTCGAGTTCACGAGCCAGAAGATGCCGAAGTTCAACAGCATCTCCATCTCCGGCTATCACATGCAGGAGGCAGGAGCCACTGCCGACATAGAGCTGGCTTACACTCTGGCTGACGGTATCGATTATCTGCGCACTGGCATAAACGCTGGCATAGATGTTGACGCTTTCGCTCCACGTCTGTCGTTCTTCTGGGCCATTGGCGTTAACCACTTCATGGAGATTGCAAAGATGCGCGCTGGTCGTCTGTTGTGGGCGAAGATAGTGAAGAGCTTCGGTGCCAAGAATCCTAAGTCCATGGCACTGCGCACCCACTCGCAGACCTCAGGCTGGTCGCTCACCGAGCAAGACCCCTTCAACAACGTGGGCCGCACGTGCATAGAGGCTATGGCCGCCGTTCTGGGTCACACCCAGTCTCTGCACACCAACGCCCTCGACGAGGCTATCGCGCTGCCTACCGACTTCAGCGCTCGTATTGCCCGTAATACTCAGATTTACATACAGAACGAGACCCAGGTATGCAAGCACATCGACCCATGGGCAGGATCTTACTACGTTGAGAAACTCACTCAGGAGCTCTATCACAAGGCATGGGAGCACATACAGGAGATTGAGAAACTGGGCGGCATGGCAAAGGCAATCGAGACGGGTCTGCCAAAGATGCGTATCGAGGAGGCTGCGGCCCGCACCCAGGCTCGCATAGACTCTGGTGTCCAGACAATTGTGGGCGTGAACAAGTATCGCCTCGACCACGAGGACCCAATCGACATTCTGGAAATCGACAACACGGCAGTGCGCACCGAGCAGGTGGAGAACCTATGCAAGTTGCGTGCCGAGCGCGATGAGGCCCAGGTGAAGGCAGACCTTCAGGAGATAACAGAGTGTGTGAAGGAGTTCAACGAAGGTAAGAAGAGCGACAAGAACCTCTTGGAACTCGCCGTCAAGGCTGCGGGACACCGTGCCACTTTGGGTGAGATAAGTGACGCTTGCGAGGAAATCGTGGGCAGGTATAAAGCAATCATCAGAACTATTTCAGGCGTGTACAGCAACGAAAGCAAGAATGACAAGGACTTCGAGGTAGCTTGCCAGCTCACCGAGGAGTTCGCCAAGAAGGAAGGCCGTCGCCCGCGCATTATGGTTGCCAAGATGGGGCAGGACGGTCACGACCGTGGAGCCAAAGTGGTGGCTACGGGTTATGCCGACTGCGGCTTCGACGTGGATATGGGACCTCTCTTCCAGACTCCAGCCGAGGCAGCCAGGGAAGCCGTGGAGAACGACGTGAATGTGGTTGGCGCAAGCTCTCTTGCCGCTGGTCACAAGACGCTCATTCCGCAGCTGATAGAGGAACTGAAGAAGCTCGGGCGCGAGGACATCATGGTAATTGCCGGTGGTGTCATCCCTGCCCAGGACTACGACTTCCTTTACAAGTCTGGCGTTGCGGCAGTGTTTGGTCCCGGCACATCGGTTACCAAGGCCGCTTGCGAAATCATGAACTTGCTGCTTGACAAATAACAAGCACCATTTCTAAAAAGATAGGGGAGGGGCGCTGCGATTATTCGTCAGCGCCCCTCCCTTTCAATTTCTAAATAACATTTATCAGCTTACGCTCTCTTTGTATATCGTGGGTAGCGGAAAGCCGGCATCCCTAATGACATCAATGCGTAGGGTTTGTGGCTGGCTGGGATGCCAAGCAGAGTGGTCACTCGTTTGGCTTTCATGAGTTTCATCGCCGTTTGCACCAAGCCCATGTATATTTGCGAGACACCGTGAGCCTCAGCCATCAGCGACGCGTTCTGGTATGCGAGGTTGCAGTCTTGCCATCCGAAGTCGTAGCCCTTTGGCGCGCTGAAAACGAGCAACGCCTTCCCATTGCAGAGGCAGGGTCGCTCGCCAGCCAGCCAGCGTAGGCGGAAACGCTCCAGCGCAGGGGCTTCGGCATAGAGATTGGGCAGAAAAGTCTTTGTGAAAGGCTTCACTGGAGCGCTCGTCAGCACATTTGCCAAGCGTGTGAACAGGCGCATAGTGGCATCCTCAATGGTCTGTAACGCCTCTGGGGCTGAAATCACAGTTACCGCCACCTTCCTGGAGTTCTCTGCCGTGGGAGCGTAGTGTGCCGCTTCCACTATGTCTCTCAGCACCTCCGCAGGTATGTCCCGCTCCGTAATGGTGCGGTTAGAGCGGCGGCTTCTCATCAGTTCCATCAGAGCCTCTGGCGTTGGCAGCAGGTTGCGCCTTACTTCAGCGATTTTGTCTTCGGGGAAGCTCTCGTGCCTTATGCAGCCGCCAGAGCACACATCCACGCAATGCCCGCAAGAGATGCAGCCCTCTGGCCGCACGGCAGCGGGCACCTTTCCACGTTCTCCAGCGTAGACCGCGCTGGGGCAAACCACCATGCAACGCCCGCACCGTTTGCATAGCTTCTCGTCAATTTCAATTCTCATAAGTTGTCTTTTTGTAAATCATCCTGCATGCTCGAACTTGCTACAGGCTTCTCGTTTATCAATATTTTTACGTCACCGTCTGGGTGCATATATTCATCGAACCGCCTTTCAATCTCGTCGAGCGTAATGCCCAGGGCGTTCATTGAGTTGAAGAGGTCGGGCAATTGTTCGTTGAAAAACTCCTCTTTTTTCATTGCCGCTATGTTCTTCAGCGCTCCTATTGCCGCATAATTGCCCATGCCTCGCTTAGATGTCACAATATCACGCATTTGCAGCCATTCGAAGGCTCGTGCCACGGTGTTTATGTTCACCTCCATCTCGGTTGCGCATTCCCTTATGGCTGGCAGTTTGTCTCCTTCCTGGTATTTGCCGGAGAGAATCTGGTCGCACACCCAGTCGGCTATCTGCAAGTATATCGCTTTCGGGTTTTTGAAGTCCATGGCGCTTATCTGTTTCTCTTTGTTGTTAATTCGGCATGCGTGTAGAGGCGGAAAGACTGTACCCAACACAGCACTGTCAATATAATTAATATCAGGTCTAAGCCGCCCATCCTGATTCTTGTAGACATTACGGCAAACAAGAAGCTGACCACAAACAGCCACACAATGGTGAGCAGGAGGTTGTGCTTATATTTGTAGGCGTTGCCTAAGATGAAGGCTGAGAGGCAGAACAGGTATCCCCAAATAGTGAAGGGAAAGTTGTCGCTCCAGCTAAGATTCAGTGATAAATCTCTCCATAACTCCGACCTCGCCACCTTCACCATAGATGTGATGAACTCGTTGTCGCTGTGAAAGCCTATATTTGCCGAGGTGCAAAGGTAATGCACAAAGTCAAGTACGAAAAAACTTACCACCGCCATAGCAAGGCTGCCTATCAGAATAAGGAGAATATGACAAAGATATTTCTCCAAATTGGAGGCTGGCAGCGTAAGCTCGTTTATGCGCCCCTGCCGGCTGGTGAGGTTGTGGAAGGTATAGACAAACAGGAGAGGCAGCAAGCCTATGTAAATATTAATGGTTGTTATTGCGGTTCCTGCCGTTGTCACATACGTGGGAATACCCAGAAAATCCTGTTCCAACACGTTGTTTTTGCAGATGGAGATAAAGGTGGGCAGAGCCATTAGCACGAATAGCAAGATGGCTGATTTCAGGTAAAACTGGCGGTTTATCGTCATGTCCCACTTTGCCACGCTCAGGAAGCGTCCCTTGTTAAAGTTATTTATTATATTCTTCATACGTTTAGTCTTAGATTATGGTGTTCTTTGTTAGTGTTTCCACGAATAGTTTCTCCAAGTCGGCAGGGCGGTTGTCCTCGTCGTAAGCCTGTTTCAGCAGCACCCTGTTGGTGTCCACAATCACAACATGGTCCAGCAGATTTTCCACGTCGTGCACCTGGTGCGTGCTTATTATTATGGTTTTGCCCTCGTCCATTCCTCCCACCAAAGCCTTGCGGAACTGGCTCTTCGAGAGAATGTCAAGTCCGTTGGTGGGCTCGTCCAGCAGCAGCACTTTAGTGTTAGCCGCCAGAGCTAAGCTCATATACACTTTTTTCTTCTGCCCCATGGAGAGCTCGCCCATATTCATGTTCAGCGGCATGCCGAAGTTTTGAAGGGAACTCTCCAGCAATTCTTGGCTGAAGAGCGGGTAAAAGGGCATGAGTGCCTTCACGTAGCGGCGCAGCGGTATGGCTGGCAGAGTGTATTCTTCGGGCACGAGGAAGAAATCTTTCAACACTTCTGGCTTGCGTTGCCACGTGGGCACGTCGTTGTAGGTGACCTCGCCTCGCAATGGGCGCAGCAAACCTGTCATCAGATAGAGCAGTGTGCTCTTTCCTGTTCCGTTTTTTCCGAGCAGTCCATACGTGCCTCCCGCCTCGAAGCGCAGCGAGAAATCATACAGTACGGGCCGCTTTTGCTGGTAATAGAAAGTAATGTTGTTAATGCTAATCATACTGTAATAGATTAATAGTACACTGCAAAGTTAAGGCTGTTTCCACGAATATGCAATACCTTTGTTGGTATTTAACGTAATTTTAACAGTTGGAGGACACTCTCACGACGTAGGTAGTCGTACCTGGATGCTGAGAGCATTTCCGGCAATATTATAGGGACAGCCTCATTCATAACGGTGCAACCCTCAGCGAAGCTAAATTCTATGGCTGTTTGATTATTAAGCAAATAGACTATAATATATCAAACGAACACAACTACCTATTCCGCCTTCCCCACCTCATTGACATGCGTGAGTTAATGTGATGACGCATGTGAATCAGTGCAATGACGCATGTGAATCAGTGCAATGACGCGTGTGAATCAGTGCGATGACCAGCTATCGTTCGTGCGCTAATCAGCCGTCAACCCCGCTGGGGGTAGCTACTTTAAGTCAAGAGAGAGCCCTGCCTACCTCAGTCCCCGCTTCGTTATTTGCGGAAATACTTCCCTATGACGGGAAGACCACGCAGCGGAAGGTCGTAATGCAGGATGTGAGCCACGAAGGCGAGTATAAGCACCGTGTTGAGGGCGAGCCGCAGAGGGGCGGAGAAGGCGGATGTGACATCCGTCATCAGCCAGAAAAGCACTACCGTGAGAGCCACGTAGACAGCTATGGAGCGCAGCGGGTAGCGGATGGGGCTCTTAATCTGCCCCACGACGTAGCTTAGCACCATAGCCACTCCGTAGCCCGCAAAGCCTCCCCAGGCGCATGCCATATATCCGTAACGCGGTATGCCCCAGATGTTAACGGCGAAAAGCACGGCGCAGCCAGCGAGCGAGAACCATGCCCCGTAGATGGTCTTGTCGATGAGTTTGTACCAGAAGGAGAGATTGAAGTAAACGCCCATCATTATCTCAGCCGCCATGACTATTGGCACCACCCGCAAGCCTTCGCGGTAGCCAGCCCCGATGATATGCTGGAGCAGGGGCATATAGCCGATGACGCAGAGGAACGCCAGCAGAGTGAAGATGATGAAATATTTCATGGCGGAGGCGTAGTACTCGTTTTTGTCTCCGTCGCGGCTTTTGGCAAAAACTATAGGCTCGTAGGCGTAGCGGAAAGCCTGGGTTATCATCGCCATTATCATGGCAATCTTCACGCATGCTCCGTATATGCCTAACTGCACCTCTGCTTGGGCGCGGTCAGGGTAGACGAGGGGAAATATCATTTTGTCCGCTGTCTGGTTGAGTATTCCCGCTATGCCAAGGACGAGCAATGGCCACGAGTAGGCGAGCATGCGACGCAGCAGCCGCCACGAGACGTGCCAGCGGACGCGGAGGAGCAGGGGGATGAAGAAAAACGTGACAAGCCCCGTGCACCAGAGGTTTATGCGGAAGATGTAGACCACCTGCGTCTTCCCCAAAAGGAGGAAGAAAATGCAGTTGAGGGTTATGTTGAGGACTATGAAGAGCAACTTAAGGCTGGCGAAAAGCACGGGGCGGCGCAGATAACGCAGATAGCTGAAAGGCACTGCCTGCAGGGCATCGAGCGAGACTACGGCTGCCATCATGAGGAGATATTCGTGGTGGTTGGCGTAGCCAAGAGCGGAGCTTATGGGCTCTATGAACACTGTCACCAGCAGGAAGAAGAGCACGGAGAGCGTGCCCACGGTGAACAGTGAGGTACTGAAAACGGTGTCGGGCTTATCAGTAGATGTTGGGTCATCTGTAAGATTTGCGAAGCGGAAGAGGGTGGTCTCCATGCCGAAAGTGAGAATCACCAGAATGAGCGCCACGTAGGCGTACATGTTCGTGCTTATCCCATAGTCGCCCGATTCCTTGGGCATGCAGTGGGTGTAAAGTGGTACGAGCAGGTAGTTGAGGAAGCGCCCCACAATGCTGCTCATTCCGTATATCGCCGTGTCCTTAAGAAGATGCTTGAGATTCGCCATGTCGCAGAGAAAGAGGGGGTTAGCCGAAGAAGATGTAAGCCGCCGCTATTGCCGCCAGCACCCCGACGAGGTCGGTGATAAGTCCCGCCGCCACGGCATGGCGCGTCTGGCGGATGCCTACTGAGCCGAAGTAGACAGCAAGAATGTAGAAGGTGGTGTCGGTCGCTCCCTGGAATATGCAGGACAGCCTGCCCACGAACGAGTCAGCCCCGTAGGTCGCCATGGCGTCCACCATCATGCCTCGCGCGCCGCTGCCGCTGAGCGGTTTCATGATGGCTGTGGGCAGTGCCGCCACGAAGTCTGTGTTTCCACCGCATAGCTCCACCAGCCGAGATATGCCGCCAACCACCATGTCCATAGCTCCGCTGGCGCGGAACACGCCTATAGCTACCAGAATGGCGACAAGATAGGGGATTATCCTTACGGCAGTCTCGAAGCCTCCCTTCGCCCCGTGTATGAAAGCGTCGTAAACGTTAACTTTCTTCACCATGCCAGCCACGATAAAGATAATAATAACGCTGAACAGCAATATGTTAGCCACGAGAGTGCTGTAAGTGTTAAGCGTCTGGCGGTCTACCACAGCGCTTGCCCATACCACTGCCGCCACCACTGCGCAGATGCCAAGGCAAAGCCCAAGTATAGTGCGATTCCAGAGACTTATGCGTTGGTAGAGGCTCGTGACCACTATGCCTGCCAGAGTGGCTATGGCTGTCGCCAATAATATGGGTATGAAAACGTCCGTCGGCTGCTCTGCGCCCATCTGGGCCCGGTAGACGAGTATGGAGACGGGAATGAGCGTGAGCCCGCTGGTGTTGAGAACCAGGAACATAATCATTGCGTTGCTGGCCTGCTTCTTCAGCCTGTTAATTTGTTGCAACTCCTTCATCGCTTTCAGCCCTATAGGCGTGGCTGCGTTGTCGAGCCCTAAGAGGTTGGCGCTAAGGTTCATGAAGATGTGCCCGAAAACGGGATGCCCCGCGGGTATTTCGGGAAAGAGCTTGGTGAACAGCGGGGATAGCACCTTAGCCATAGCTTCCACCACTCCGCCTCGTTCGCCTATCTTCAGTATGCCCATCCAGAGCGCCAGCGTGCCTGTGAGACCAAGGGAAATCTCGAAGGCAGTCTTGGCACTGTCAAACGTGGAGTTCATGATAGCGGGGAACACCTCGGTGTTGCCCATAAGCAGCTGGATTACCGCCACCACGAAGCCCACGAAAAAGAAGCCTATCCAGATATAGTTCAGAACCATGGTGCGAAGTTAGTAAAATTATTATTATCTTTGCATGGCGTATGGCAGAAGATTTCGACATTAGGGAGCAGCGCGGTCTCCGCGACAAGGATTTCGAGAATGCCCTCCGTCCGCTACGGTTCGATGACTTTAGCGGGCAGAAGAAGGTGGTGGACAATCTCAGAGTGTTCGTGGACGCGGCAAAATACAGGGGCGAGCCGCTGGACCACACTCTCTTGCACGGACCTCCGGGGCTGGGTAAAACCACGCTCAGCAACATAATTGCCAACGAGCTTGGCGTAGGTTTCAAACTCACCAGCGGTCCGGTGCTTGACAAGCCGGGCGACCTGGCTGGCATTCTTACTTCGCTGGAGAGGAACGACGTTCTCTTTATCGACGAGATTCACCGCCTCTCGCCTGTGGTGGAGGAATATCTCTACTCCGCCATGGAGGATTACCGTATAGATATAATGATTGACAAAGGACCCTCCGCCCGCAGCATACAGATAGACCTTAACCCCTTCACCCTCATTGGAGCTACCACACGCAGCGGTCTGCTCACTGCCCCCCTGCGAGCCCGCTTCGGCATAAACATGCATCTGGAATATTACGACGCGGACACGCTGGCGCGAATTGTAAGGCGCAGCGCTGGTATTTTGGGCGTGAAGATTGAGGAAAAGGCAGCCGATGAGATAGCGGGCCGTAGCCGTGGCACTCCACGTGTAGCCAACGCCCTGCTGCGCCGTGTGCGTGACTTCGCCCAAGTGCGGGGCGACGGCACCATAAACCTCGGAATCACATGCTTTGCGCTCGAGGCTCTCAACATAGACAAGTATGGGCTGGACGAGATAGACAACAAGATTCTTCTCACAATCATCGATAAGTTCCGTGGTGGGCCAGTGGGCATAAGCACCATAGCCACAGCCGTGGGCGAGGACCCTGGCACTATAGAGGAGGTATATGAGCCTTTCCTCATAAAAGAAGGTTTCATCAAACGCACCCCACGGGGCAGGGAAGTGACGGAGTTGGCTTACAACCATTTAGACAGAACCCCTCGCAGGGCGGGTCCCATGCAGGCTGACCTCTTCGGTTAGGCGTTCCAGATGGGCGCGCACACGTTAATATAGGCATTATGGAAGGTAAAAAGGAGAAAAAATATTGGTGGAAGGCTATAGCCTCTTTCCTGGTGGTGCTGTTTTGCATGCCTCTCGGTCATGCCCTTATGATAGTTACGGAGCACGCCCTGCAAGGCTCTGCCCTCCATTACGCCGCTTTTGCCATGGGCGCTGTGGGGCTGGCGATGGCGATAGTGGGGGTGTTCGTCAAGGGCGACACGAAGCAGACGCTCTGGGGCTTCTTTGGAGCCCTGCTCTTCTGGACGGGCTGGGTGGAGTTCCTCTTCATGTACTATGCCGAGCGTTTCGGCACGCAGCCGCAGCTCGACCCCCTCACAGGCGAGGTGGTGACCCGTCCTGGCTATCTTATCATGCCTACTTCATTTGGCTTTTGGATGGCGATAATGGTTGTCTATATCTTCTGTGTGCGCACGGGCTGCAACTTCATCAGCTGGTGGCAGCGCCACCTCTTCCGCAGCCGCAAGGACGAGATAGTCACCCGTCCCCTCTCGCGCCACACGTCGCTGGTTACCTTCATGGAGTTCAACATGATTATTTGGGCTTCCTACCTGCTGGTCATGTTCTGCTACGACCCCGTCTTCCTTGGCGACCGCCATCCCGTAACCATGCTCGTGGGTGTGGCGTGTTTCATCTGTTCCTTCTTCATTTTTGCCAAGCAGCTGCGCCTTTCCGCCTGGGGAGCCAACATCCGCATGTCGATAGCCACCGTCATAGTTTTCTGGACTCCCATAGAGATTCTCGGGCGCAACAACTGGCTCAGCCAGATATGGATGACTCCGCGTGAGCATTGGCTGGAGATGCTTATCCTGCTCCTGGCGCTCATCCTGCTGGTTGTCTATCTTTTAGTGAAAGGAGCGCAGCGGAGCTAATATATAGCTCCCCAGTCCCGCAACAGCCAGTCGTAGACTGGTCTTACGGCTATGGCGTAGCCTTTTTCCCCGATATCCTCGTATAGAACATAATCATGTTCTGCACACAGCCCCTCACCAGTCAAAAAAACAATGCATGAACTCTTGCCGTTAGCCATTCTTTTCGCTACCTTTGCGAACCGATTAATGGTTAGTAAATCGTGTTTAATTATTGCCGCCCCCGTCCGTGATGGATATGGGGCGGTTTTCTTTTGGCAGTAAAAGTACCTTCGTAACACATACTGCCATAGAGATAAGGCTTGGGGCTGGCAGATAGTCCCACTTCCCTCAATATTCCTTACACTTCCGCCGCTCCCCGATATGTTTTCCAGATGAAGAAATGAATATCTCTTGCCTAAGAGAGATTCACGCACTGCAAAGGTAAGCTTTTATGCGTAAAGTAAGGCATATTTTACTAGCTTTGTAGCAAACATTTTGCACTGTTTATGCCATATGTTGGCCAAACGAAAGGTTTCGCCATCCTTGAAAGCCTGATTAGCAAG
>JAJPYT010000195.1 GCA_021204845.1 Prevotellaceae bacterium
CTGCACAGGAAACGCAGGAGGCACTTGTTGTAGAGCCCTCTACCTCTACTGTGGAAACGGATGCCGCACCACTGAGAGTGGGGGCAGAGATGCCTATGCCAGGCGTGCCAAGCAGTGCCTCCCGTCCATACGCGGCATACGCCCAGCCCGAGGCGCAAACGTCTGGTCACACGTCGAGGTACGTGGCTAAAGGAGGTCACCGTGGCTTCGACTTCGGGGTGGACTTGGGCTTCCTCGCCTACACTGGTGAGGGAGGTGGAGGTGCTTTCGCCCCCGTGGTAAGTGCGGGCAAGAGGTTCAGCAAGAACATCTATGCTGGCATTGATGCTGGGGCAGAGGTTCCCTTCAATGGAGGGAGTACATTCGGCTTATTCGCTGGTGACTTCCGCTTCTATGCGCCTCTGCAGAACCCCCGCTTTGCCCCTGGCGGTATGTTACAAGTGGGCTACGAAGGAGATTTCGATCTACACAGTTACGTGATGATTCAGGTGATGCCTACTTTCCAGTTCGGCATCTCTAAGACTGTGGACTTCAATGTCGGTGTAGGTTATACGGAATATGTTGGTGTCGGAGGGATATACTCCTCTGGCAATAACTTTGGAGCAGTCACTGCAAAGATAGGCTTTGGTTTCCACATGGACTCGGACAAGCAGGTAAGCAAGAGGTCAAAGAAACCAGACATAGAGAACGGTATACAACTCACGTTCGAGGGTGACTTTATGGCTTGTGGTCATATAGATGATTACGGCGGAGGTGCCTCTCTCGTTGCCACATACAAGTATAATCCGCACATCAGTTTCGGTGTCGGCTTCGGTTTCGATGCTTTGGATGGACTTATCAACAAGAACGGAATGACAACGGTGTACACATCCTCCTCCCAAAAGGAAAGTATAGTAGATATTGGTTGTAGCCATTTCTTTACGAAGAAGCTATTTCTGCGTGGCAATTATAGGATACTCGACCAACGTCATTCGCCTTTGGTTTCGTGTGACTTCGGCGTCTTTTTCCAGACAAGAAGAGAAAGTTATTATATAGATTCAGAGCATTTCCGCAAGAGTGGTGTATTCATAACTCCAGCAGTGGGCTATTCGCTGCGCACCACCACTAACTCTTTCTTGGAAGTGAAAGTGGGGTACACAGCCTCCTCTTCTATTATCGACAAGTATGTTGCCGAGAATAAAACGAGCAAAACGACCTACGGCAAATTGCCCATCTCTGGATTATATCTCTCTGTTGGCTACACCCACACGTTCAACTGGGGGCAGAACTGGTTCAAGAAGCATTGACGGTAAGGGGTTAAACAATCCCCAGGCAATAAAGCAAAGACAAGGAAGCCTCTCGGTACTCTGGTGCTGTGGAGGCTTCCTTGTCTTTGCCCGATATGCATAGAATATGGTCTGTTATACGAAATATTGTGTGTTTAGCTTGCATATTCTGTTGAATATACAATATCGTAAGACAAAAGACATTCCAGCGGCAATATGCGAAGCCGAGGGAGTAGGCAGGATTCTTCTTTGCCCATCTTTCGCCAAGGTCACTGCAGACTTTCGCTTAGTTTCCACGTGTCGTTCCAATAATTTCTATGTGTCGTTAGGCATAAGGGTGTGTCAAAATGAGATTTGCCATAAAAACGCAAGCTGTCCGAGTGGCAGAGCCACTCCACAAGGTTAGCCGAAGACCTTTACGGTCCTCGGTCAAGGAACGAGTAGGGAGTGAGTGCCAGAGGTACTCAAGATATTAAGATAGTGCGTGTTAGCAGGTATGTTGAGTACCTCTGGCACTCTGTCGTGTTGCGCCACGATACCGTGGGTCCAAGGACCCACGGCTACCCCTCTTGAGTGGCTCCGCCACTCGTACCGCTTGTGGATTGCCGTTTTGCCGCCCTTTACGCTGTTCAGCCCCTTGGCTGAGGGTGTAGAGGTAATGTTGTTTGTTAAATCAATGATGGAAGAGTCTCACGCCAGTGAACGCCATGGCTATGCCATACTTGTCGCAGGTAGCAATAACGTGGTCGTCCCGCACTGAACCGCCCGCTTGCGCCACATACAGCACACCGCTCTTGTGAGCCCGCTCTATGTTGTCGCCAAAGGGGAAGAAGGCATCGCTGCCAAGCGCCACGCCCGTGTTCTGGCTAAGCCACTGCCGTTGCTCCTCGATAGTAAGTGGAGCTGGCTGCTCGGTGAAGAACTTTTGCCATTCTCCGTCGCGTAAAACATCGTCGTGCTCTGGTCCAATGTAAATATCTATCGTGTTATCCCTGTCGGCGCGGCGGATGCCAGGCACAAAAGGCAGAGCCATAACTTTGGGGTGCTGGCGCAACCACCAGATATCGGCTTTCTGCCCTGCCAGACGGGTGCAGTGGATGCGGCTCTGCTGACCTGCTCCAATGCCTATAGCCTGACCGTCTTTCACGTAGCAGACACTGTTGCTCTGGGTGTATTTGAGGGTGATGAGCGAGATTATGAGGTCTCGTTTAGCTTCGGGGGTGAAGGTCTTGGCACGTGTGGGGACGTTCTCGAAGAGAGCGTCGCTTGCCAGGTTTATCTCGTTACGTCCCTGCTCGAAGGTGATGCCGAAGACTTGCTTGCGTTCCACTGGGGCAGGTCTGTAGGCGGGGTCTATCTGGATGACGTTGTATGTGCCTTTCCGTTTGCCCCTGAGAACATCGAGAGCCTCGGGCGAATAGGAGGGAGCTATGATACCGTCTGAAACCTCCCTGGCGATGAGGCGTGCCGTAGCCTCGTCACACTCGTCACTCAGGGCTATGAAATCGCCGTAGCTGCTCATGCGGTCGGCACCGCGGGCACGGGCGTAGGCAGAGGCAATGGGCGTGAGCGGCAGGGGAGCGTCGTCAACGAAATAGATTTTACGCAGCGTGTCGCTAAGAGGCAGACCTACTGCGGCTCCCGCCGGGCTTACGTGCTTGAAACTTGCCGCTGCGGGCAGACCTGTGGCGGCTTTCAGCTCGCTCACCAGTTGCCAGCTGTTAAGAGCGTCGAGGAGATTGATGTAGCCTGGACGGCCGTTTAGCACTGCGATTGGTAACTCGCCTTCTTCCATGAAAATGCGTGAAGGCTTCTGGTTAGGGTTGCAACCATACTTGAGAGTCAGTTCCGTCATAACTCTATATGTCTTAATGTTAGTGTGGAGCCGGAGGGGATTGAACCCTCGTCCAAACAGGCACACCCTGTGCTTTCTACACGCTTAGCCTGGATTAGGTTTTCGAGCGGAGGCAAGACCCGGGCCACCAACCACCGCCTTATCCTCTAAACTTTCACCCAACGCACGAGGCTACCTTGGGCTATCCCCGATTTGTCTGTGCCACTTTACCTGGGCGCTTCAGGGCGTTAGCCCCAGAGTGACATCCCGTTCCGGCACCTGGTGCCAGAATTAAGCCAGTGATTTACTACACTTCAATCAGGCAGCGAGAGCGTAATTGTTTTCGCCAGTTAAATTGTCGATGATCATTGATTAAGGAGAGCGGTCACCACCTCTCCGCGTGCTTACACAGACTATCAACCCGCTGTCAAATCCAAGTCGACCCCGTCTTATGAGCGTTGCAAAGTTAAGCCTTTTCCCTGTCCGCACAAAATGTTTTCTATACCTTTTGCCCCACAATGCCAATTTTTACTTACCTTTGCAATATTATACACCAGATTACGTTATTTTTTTATAGATAAAAGAACACTTCGTTTCACATGAAAAGAATAGTCTACTTCCTCTTCTTTGCCCTACTGGCTACGGCGGCAGCGGCACAATCCACGATGACGGACAACCAGATACTGAAATTCGTGCAGCAGGAGCAAGCCAAAGGCTCTAACCAACAGACAATCATCCAGAAACTCCTGCAGAAAGGCGTTACCACCGAGCAATTGAGGCGCGTGCGCAAGAACTATGAGGCGGAGCAGAAAAACATGGGAGCGGTGGACTTGACGGGAACTACCGACGACAAGAATAACACCAACCGCTTGCGTACCAACAAGGAGAAGGCGGAGGATGAGTTCCGCAAACAGAACGATTATATGATTCGCTCGCAAAAGGAAACGGAGGACATACGCTACAAGACGAGGCAGGATTTCCTCGACGAGATGGGAGAGGAGATAGGTTTTCTTGACATTGACTCGCTGATATACTACCAGAATTACTTCAAAGACCTGCAAGACACGAGAAACCAGGTGTTCGGCCGCAGCATATTCAACAACGAGTTGCTCACCTTTGAGCCCAACCAAAATATGGCAACTCCGCCAAACTATAGGCTGGGAGCGGGGGATAACGTGATTATTGACATCTGGGGCTCCACGCAGGAAAGCATAGAAGACGTGGTCTCGCCCGACGGCTACGTGGTGGTGGAGGGCATAGGACCAGTGAAACTTGCGGGACTGAGCGTGCAACAAGCCAACGCCCGACTTAAAAGCACATTAGGGCAATATTACAAAGATTGTGATATATCGCTCTCCCTTGGCGAGAACCGTAGCATACAGGTGCAGGTGATGGGAGAGGTAAGAATGCCTGGCACTTACACGATAAGCAGCCTTAGCAGCGCTTTCAACGCCCTATACAGCGCAGGCGGCATAAGCGACATAGGAACGCTGCGCAGCATAAAAATTTACCGTGAGGGTCGCATAGTGGGAGAATTGGACGTGTATGATTACTTGCTCAATGGAAACTCCTCGGGCGACATTCGCTTGCAAGACAACGACGTGATTGTTGTGGGACCATACGAATGCCTGATAAATGTGACAGGTAAGGTAAAGCGCCCGATGTTCTACGAGATGAAGAGCACAGAGACCGTGAAACAGGTGTTGAAAGACGCTGGAGGCTTTGCAGGTGACGCGTACACTAAGAATGTGCGTCTGGCGCGCAAGGCTGGAGCGGAATATAGCATGTACACAGTTGATGAGTTTGATATGTCGAATTTCACGCTGATGGACGGTGACTCTATTTTTGTTGACAGCGTTCTCGCCAGATTTAATAATATGGTGGAAGTACGCGGTGCCGTTAAGCACGCCGGACAATACCAGTTGGGCGGAGATGTGCAGAGCGTGAGAGGCTTGCTGGACGTTGCCGACGGACCGAGGGAGGACGCTTTCCTCTCCCGTGGCGTTATGCACCGCCTGAAAGAAGATTTGACGCTTGAGATGCTGAGTGTGGATATTGAGGGTATTTTGGCAGGCACCACTCCCGATGTTCCCTTAAAGAATGGAGATGTGTTGTTCGTGCCCAGTACAGTGGACATGAAGGGCGAACAAACGCTCACAATCAGCGGTGAGGTAATGTATCCGGGAATTTATCAGTATGCCGATAACACGTGTGTGGAAGACCTTATCCTCATGGCGGGAGGTCTCACCGACGGAGCCTCTATGGCAAAGGTGGATGTCTTCCGAAGGGTGCAGGATGTGAATGCATTGGAGAGCTCGGACGAGATAGTGCAATCGTTCTCCACCTCAATTGCCGACGGATTCCGCTCCACGGACAACTCAATAGCCTTGCAGCCATACGACGAGGTGGTGGTTCGCCAAAGCCCCGCTTACAGCGAGCAGCAAAATGTGACGGTGACGGGCTGTGTGAACTTTGAGGGAGATTATTCCATGACCACCAGAAATTACCGCCTTAGCGACTTGATAAGTGCCGCTGGAGGGCTCTCGTCGCTGGCATACGCCGAGGGCGCGCGCCTTACCCGAATGCTCACCGATGACGAGAAACTCATGCGGGAAAGTTCTCTGCGCACGGCACAGATACAGATGTATGAGGAGGCTATGCAAAGTGAGAAAGCTTTCGATTTGGCGCAAGCCGACTCTCTGATGACCCTGAAACTTGACCTCGGTGACTATTACCCCGTGGCGATTAATCTGAAGAATGCGCTTAGTTCCCCCGGAGGGACTGACGATATACTTCTGCGTGAGGGGGACATTTTGACAGTGCCGCAATACAGCAACACGGTGAAAGTGAGCGGAGAGGTAATCTATCCGATGTCGATGAACTACAAGAAAGGCGAGCGCGCCAGCTATTACATCACTCGCGCTGGCGGTTATGGCAACAAGGCGAAGAAGAAAGGTGTGTATGCCATCTACATAAACGGTTCGGCAAAGAAAATAAACCGCCGCACCTCGAAAGATGTGCAACCAGGTTGCGAGATAGTAATCCCGACCAAGTCAACCACAGGACGTAAGATGACTACAGCGGAAATTATGGCCATTGCCAGTGGCGCGTCCTCTTTGTCGGCGGTTATCGTGGCATTGGTTAACCTGATAAAGTAAGGAGGAAATAAATTATGCGCTTCAACGAGTTCGACTTGTCCACATTGTTTCGTTTGCTCCGTGGAAAATGCAAGAGCATAGTGCGCAATTGCATTATCGCCGCTGTGGTGGGATTTCTCATAGCTTGGTGCATACCCAAAGAATATGAGTCAAGCGCAAGCATCATACCAGAAACTTCTGCCAACGCCATGGAAGCGAGCGGCTTGTCCGCTCTTACCAGCATGGCTGGAATAAATCTCAACGAGGGAGAGGATGCCATAGGACCCGACCTTTACCCCACAGTGGTGGAGAGTAACCAATTTGTGGCGGAATTGCTTTATACTCCAGTAGAAACTATCGACGGAGAGCAAGTGCCCGACCTTCTGACATATATGAAGGAATACACTCGCGGCCCATGGTGGGGTTACGCCGACCTCTGGATGGGGCGTTTGATGAAAAAGCTCAATCCGCCAGAGGACCACAATGCCCGTGGAGAGGGAGAGCGCATAAATGCCGAGCGCCTGAGCCGCGACGACGAGATGCTGATAGAAGGGCTGAAGAATTGCATAGACTGCCAGATGGACGAGAAAACAGGCATGATTAACATCTCCTTCCGGGCGCAGGACCCTCTGGTGGCAAAAACAATTGTCGACACGCTCATGCTCAATCTGCAGGAGTTCATCACAGCCTACCGCACCAGCAAGGCACGCATCGATTTGCTTCATTACAGGCAGATAGAGGAAGAGACTAAGCAGAAATATGAGGAGGCGCAGAAAGCCTATGCCGCCTATTGCGACACCCACATGGGCACGACGCTCCTGCAAGCCTACCAGACCGAGATGGAGGCGCTGGAGGCGGAACTTTCCGTGGCTCTTACGGCTTATACGCAGGTTAAGCAGCAAGTACAACTGGCAGAGGCAAAAGTGCAGGAGAAAACTCCCGCTTTCACTGTGGTTGAGGTGGCATCCGTTCCTCCCCGCCACGCCTCGCCCCATAAGTTGCTCATGGCCATTGCTTTTGCCTTCCTTGCCTTGGTCTGCACTGTGGGCTGGTACTACGTACGTCTTCTTTTTGGCAAAGATGAGCCCCTTCCTGCATAAGGCACGGCAGTGGGGCGGAAATCTGCTGCTCACGCTGTTTTTCCTCGTCTTGATGCTCGACCCGACTGCCACGGTGCTGAATGTCAAAGACAAGTTCTTCATTCTCGTGGTGGCTTATAACCTTGTCTTTTTCCGCCCGAGTTTCCGCTTCTTTCCTCACATAATTATAGTTTTCGCGGCAGTCACCTGCTCTTTCGTCCTTGGGCAGGTTCAGGGAAATGGAGTGGATATGGACCATGTTTTGGCGGTCTATAAAGCCTTTGCCCCGCTTATACTTCTGCTCTGGGTCCATCACTACGATTTCGTGCGTCTCACGCTCTTCCCCTCATTAGTCACAGCTCTTGTGGTATGTGTCATCTACGCCCTCTGCGCCTACGACGAGCGGCTTGAGGGAGCTATCTACCTGTTTACCAAGTCGCACGACGAGATGATAATGATGTCTCACCGCTATATACTTGGTTTCAAGGTGTTTGGCATATATTATAAATCCTTCCTCGCCCTATCGTTCGCACTCTTCTCCTACTATTACACCATCTACAACAAGCCCCGTTTCTGGTATCTGAAGCTGGTGCCAGTGGCAATTATGACGTTTGCCTTCTTCGTGAGCGGCACTCGTGCCACAATGCTTTTGCCCTTCTTCATCATAGTGCTTGTGGGTTACAGAAGCATAGGGCGTTTGCGTCGCTGGAAATATCTTTTCTATCCCGTGCTGGTCGTTCTGGCGGTCGTTTTCATCGTGGCTGTCGTGGTGCTAGCCTCCGAGCGCACCGAGGCATCGAACGCAATAAAATACGGACATCTCATCTCATACAAACATCTTTTCGAGCACAATCCCCTCTATATGCTTATAGGTCAAGGCGTTGGCACTCGTTTCTATTCCCAGGGCTTCCACCGCCTCACCTACACTACCGAGTGGACTTATCTTGAAATCCTGCGCCAGTATGGCTTGTTTGCCATTCCCGTCCTGTTCACGCTGCTCTTCCCCTTGGCATCCATGTGGCGCGGCAGACGTGACAGCTACTGCTTCGGCATTATGGGCACCTACGTGGCGTATCTCCTTATAGCTGGCACCAATCCTCTGCTCATTTCCAGCACCGGCATGGCTGTTGTCTTATGCGCTTATTCGTTCATTTGCCGAGAGCCAAGCAAGCTCAGTGAAGCTGATGAGACTACTTCCGCTTCTTCTTAGCCTGCTGCCTTTTTGCGCATGTCCCGTCACGTCCCTGGCGCAACGTGAGATGCCTATTGTGGCTTACATGGGCGTGCCAAAAACAGAGACTTCCGTGCAGCGTTATAGGGAGATGCAGGAGTGCGGCTTTAACACAAACATAGCCATGTTCGACAACGAGAGCCAGCTCGTTCAGGCTTTGCAGGTGGCAGATTCGCTGGGGCTAAGCCTCATACCTTATTGCAATGCTTTCTTCTCCCGTCCAGAAAGCAGCGTGCCGCAAGTTGAAAGCTATGCCTCGCTGATGGCTTATCTCGTTTGCGACGAGCCTTATGTGAAAGATTTGCCGCGAGTGAGCGAGCGGATAGCCGCCATCAAAGCCGCTGGAGCCATGAGACCTTGTTACGTGAACCTCCACCCATACTATAGCGACAAGGCTGTGAAACAAATCGGAAGCTCCTCATACACAGAATATTTACGTGCTTGCTCCGCTGCCTTGGACGTTGATTTCCTCTCTTTCGACCACTATCCCATACTCCACGGTGATTCCCTGCGCTCCACGTGGTACGACAACTTGCAAATGGTGCGTGATGAGGCTAAGCGCACTGGTCGTCCATTCTGGGCTTTTGTGCTTTGCACCCCACATTTAGTCTACACTGAGCCTACTTTGGCGCAGCTCCGCCTGCAAGTAAATGTCAATCTGGCATACGGGGCGCAAGCCATTCAATACTATACCTATTGGCACATTAGCGACCCCCAAATAGACTATCACGACTCTCCAATCGACAGCGCTGGAATGAGGACACCGACCTACCAGCTCGTGCGGCAGGTGAACGAGGAGTTAAGGCATGTGGCATCTCTCTTCTACGGTGGCAAAACAAGCCATCTGAGCCACGTTAGCCGCAGTTACGCCCATACCAAGCTCAACGCCCCCAACGGCGCTCTCGGAGCAATTCTTGCGGCTTCAGACGGGAAGCGTTATGTGGTTCTCGTTAATAAGAGTCTACTGAGTGAAATGACTGTCTCTTATCGTGGCGAGACATATCTTGTCAGCCCTGGAGCGATGCTTATGTTACCAGCTTAGCGAAGCTTCAGTTTCTGGAGCCCCAGCAGCACGAACTCGTTTATAGGCTTGCGCTCTTTCTCGTTTATTATCCAGAAGTAAGAGACGGCTGCCAGCACGGGAATACTAAAGGCAAAAGCCACTATGCAGTGAAGCCAGCCCTCCAAGTCCGTGAGCCGCAAGACGCAGCACGTGGCGGCGGTAACCAGCGGAACAGCCACCACGCAAGGCAGCACAGTGCGCCACAGAAAATGCCACGCTGCCAAACCAGCCAAATGGTGGGCGATTGCGGCTCTCACGAACAGAGCCACTATTTCCTCGCCAATTATGCATATCATAATGCTGCTTGGGGGCAGTCCGCAGCGGAAACAGACGAAGCCCAAGAGCAAGGGCAGCAGGTGCAGTGAGCCCACAGTGCATTGCAGCAGCCTTATTTTTCCCACGCTCTCAATGGCTATTTGCAAGCCTATGGTCAGCTGGTTGAGAAACACGATGACCAGGAAGCAGCGGCAAAACATCACGCACTCAGCCCCAGGGTTGTGCCCGAGCCAGATTCTCAAAATATGTTCTATGGATATGCCTAATGGAACAGCCAACAGAGCCACCATCAGCGATGTTATCTTACACGTTGTTGCAGAGAGCCTTAGCATGCGGCTGCGGTTGCCGTTCCCCTCGCTTTTCACCACCTGCGGACGTATGGCTCTCACTATGCTGTTGGCAAAGAAAAGCAGCAAGCCGTTTACCTGCTGGGCCACCCCGTATGCCGTGTTCACCGCAAGGGCGAAGAATTGGTTCAGCACTATGCCCGTGCCCTGATAGCGGGCCACGCTGCAACCGGAGCCAATCAGGTTCCAAGCCGTGAAGCTTGCCATATCTCTGGCTTGCCTGAAGTCATTTATCTTGTGCCAGCGTATGTGAGACTCGGGGTAACGGGCAAGGCAGTAGAAGCGCTTTATCAACAGGGTAATTATCATGCAAACCATCGTCAACACCCCATAAAGGCAAAGTTTGTCCGTAGAGGTGTACATAACGAGAAGCGCTACAGCCAGTTTCATCAGTGAGTCAAAGATATTTATCGCGGCAATTACTCCCATGTTCTCATTGGCATTTATGTCCGCCTCATAAGGCACTGTGATTATATTCACAAATGTGCTTGCCGTTATGCAGTGGAGAAGCAGCGTGGCGGCTGGAATCCTCTCGGCTGGGGCACGTAGGAAACATTTTACATAGTAAAGCCCGCCAGCCTCCAGCAGCACGAGCACCACCAGTCCGATCAGCAGGTGCAGCACCACGCTTTGATAGAATATTTCCCGTACGTTCTCCTCCTTCCCCTCGCCAATGGCGTAGGAGATGAACCTCTGTGTGGAAGCCGCCATCGCCACATTTATGAAGGCGAACAGCGCCACCACTCCAGCCACCAGTGAATAGATGGCGTAGTCGGCAATTCCGAGGGCGTTCACCAGAATGCGCACACTTATCAGCTGCACAATCATGGTGACAATCATGTTGGCGTAGAGAAAGCCTGAATTAAGAATTACCCTCTTAGAGGTGGACTCATTCCTATTGTTGTTCTCCATAGTCCACTATTCCAAGTTCCCTCTTGGCTTCCCTTAGCTGCTGTCTCTGCTCTTCGTCCAAGTCGGCAGTGCCGAGGCTGCGTTTGCCCTCGTAATATTTACTGAACAATTCCTCCAAATACGACCTCGACAGCCGTTCCTCGGCAGGATAGAGAGACTTCTCATGCGCCAGAATCTGGTCTACGGTAAAGCGCGTGGCTATGATTTTTGCGGGAGCTCCAGCCACCACGGCATACGGCGGCACCTCTTTTGTCACCGTAGATCCGGCAGCCACTATCGCGCCTCTGCCTATATGGCAGTGGGATAGCAAAATACAACGTGCCGCCACCCAGCAATCCTCCTCTATCACTATCGTCGTGGAGTTGTCGTTTATGTGCTGCATGCTCATATATTGCGGCAGCCCCACGGTGGGCAGGTGAGAGCCTGGCACTATCAGCGTCTCGGCGCCCACGGCAGAGAATTTACGTACTACGCAATGTCCGTTATCGTTTATCACTCTTACTCCTGGCTGCAGGCGTGTGTAGTCTTCGAGGGTGATGAGGTTGGGGTCCAGCGAAAGCGGGGCGTAGAGGTCCACGTGTTTACCTATTTTAGGATAGTTCCTGCGCCTCGTGTTCTTCACGAAGATTATGTAGGGCGAGAAATATCTCATTCGTGCCGAGAGGGGAAAGAGTTTATGGATAAGCTTTTTAATCATAGTCCGTCAATTAATTTAAGAAAGAACTCCACCTGTTTGCAGCCAACCAGGAAGTAGCCGTCTTTGTTCAGGTGAAAGCCGTCACTTAGGTAGAAGCTGGAATAGTTGTCGCTGTCGAAGAGTCCGCACTCAAACTGGTCGAAATAAGGCACTCCCGCTCTCTGGAACGTCTCTTCTTGTTTCTGCACGTAGTGGGCAAAATTTATTCCCTGTCCGTTGTCCATGGTGGTCACCAGGGAATAGCCGTCAACTCGTGCCGCGTCTTCCCCAAAGAATGGCAGCGAGGTGAAGCCTATAATCAGTGCGTCGGGGAAGGTCTCCCTTATAGTGTGTATACATTTGTTTATTCCTCCACACTGCGTGGCGGCATGCTCCTCGTTCAAGGTGTCTGCCTCGGTGTAGTCGGTCGGCTCGCCCACTGGCACTCCTGTGCCGTAGTCGTTAGTTGAACTCCAGAGAATGTAGATGTCGTGTTTCGAGAGCAAGGGCAGGAAGTCCTGCATGCTGTAAGGTGCTGTAGAGTAGCCCATTCCGCCTCTGCCGTAAGTTACTATGGGTGAGCAATGTAGAAGTTGAATATATAGTTTTTTGCACACGTTGCCCTCCACGTTGCTGGCAACGCTGCCGCCCATTATAGCAATGCTCTTCCCTGCCCAGGCATACTCGCTGTCGGCAGCTGCCGCGAGAGCATCGTAGTTAGCCTCGGGATATTGCCGCGCATAGAGCGAGAAATCCACGTCCGATGTGCTTATTGTCTTTATGTTTTTGCTGATGTCCACTGTGTCGTCTGAACAGGCAATAAGGGTGCACGTGAAGATAAGAATCATAAAGACAACCAAACCTCTACAGCCCCAGGGAAGCTGAACAACTTTAGCCGCCCCGCCTTTGGGCTGGCGGGGAGTTATGTATATCGTCGGGTGTCTCATGGCTCTCTCTTTTCTGCAAAGGTACGAATTTTTAGGTGTATGGGAGTTAACCGACAGCGTCTTTTTGCAATAAAACAGCTCTTGCTTACGTTATAAGAGAGAAATATGAAGGTACAAGTCCTCATGTCTACCTACAACGGAGAGCGCTTTCTGCCAGAGCAGCTCCGTTCCATCCACGCCCAGCAAGGAGTGCAGGTGAGTTTGCTCGTGCGTGATGACGGCTCTACCGACGCCACTCTTTCCCTCCTGAGCCAAGAACAATCTCGGGGAGGTCTCCGCTTCTACACGGGCCCCAATCTTCGCCCGGCGCGCAGTTTTATGCACCTTCTGCGCCATGCTCCCGACGGGGCAGACCTCTATGCCTTTTCCGACCAGGACGATGTATGGCTGCCCGACAAGTTGCTCTCCGCGGCTCTTGCCATAGGGCAGGAGAGGGGACCGGCGCTTTATTTCTGCCAGACGCGCCTTGTCGACGAGAGGCTAAATCCTCTTCCACAGGTGCTAATCTCGCCCCGTCTCACCTATGGTGAGGCTCTCGTTTATCAGTTCGTTGGCGGATGCACCATGGTTTTCAACTCAGCCCTGCGTGACATTGTTAACCAGTATGAGCCGTCCTACCTTCGCATGCACGACGTGTGGATTTACGACATTGCTCTCGCAGTGGGAGCGCGGGTGTATTTCGACCCCGTTCCTCACATTCTATACCGCCAACATCAAGGCAACGCAGTTGGTCAGTCCGCCTCTCGTGGCAGGGAGTGGACAGAGCGCGTGAGCCGCCTGCTCCATCCTGAACACATAAGGCTTCGCACCGCAGAGGAACTGCTCCTGGGGTATGCCAGTCAGATGTCACCGGCAAACCGCAGCCTTACGGAAGCCGTCACGGCAAGCCACGGCTCTCTGCGCCAGCGCCTTTCCCTCGCCTTTTCACGCAAGCTAAGCCCTGCCAGCCGCACTATAGCCATCACCAGCCGTTTGGCACTCTTGCTTGGCATTTTCTGATTTTAGAGGCTCTGCAAGGCTTCTCGCATAAAAAACTTCCTTGGGCTTCTTTCTTTTTACTTTCTAATTACGTATATTTGCAAGCATCAAACTAATTTTAATAAAAGGAGGAACTGATATGAGAGACATTAAATGTATTGGTATTCTTACCTCCGGAGGCGACGCTCCGGGCATGAACGCTGCCATTCGTGCGGTCACCCGCTCCGCCATTGCCAACGGTTTCAGGGTTAAGGCCATCTACCGTGGCTATGAGGGTCTTATAAATAACGAGGTGGTGGAGTTCTCCACTGAAAACGTGAGCAACATCATCCAGCGTGGCGGCACTATTCTGAAAACAGCGCGCAGCAAGGAATTCGAGACTCCAGAGGGTCGCAAAAAAGCCTATGCCGTCATGCAGAAGCAGGCGATAGACGCACTGGTGGTCATAGGCGGTAACGGCTCTCTCACGGGTGCCCGCATTTTCGCCCGAGAGTTCGATATTCCCTGCATAGGTTTGCCTGGCACAATCGACAACGACCTCAACGGCACGGACAGCACCATAGGCTACGACACAACGCTTAATACCATTATGGATTGCGTGGACAAGATTCGCGATACAGCCACCAGCCACCAGCGTATTTTCTTCGTTGAGGTTATGGGGCGTGACGCTGGTTTCCTGGCGCAGAACAGCGCCATCGCGGCAGGTGCGGAGGCAGCCATCATTCCCGAGGACAGCACGGGAGCCGACCAGCTCGAGCATTTCGTGGGACGCGGCATACGCAAGAGCAAGAGTTCCAGCATCGTCATCGTGAGCGAGAGCCCGAAATGCGGTGCCATGTACTATGCCGACCGCCTGCGCAAGGAATATCCGGAGTACGAGGTGAGGGTCTCAATCCTTGGTCACATGCAGAGGGGAGGCAGCCCCAGTGCCTACGACCGTGTGCTGGCGAGCCGTCTTGGCGTGGGAGCCATTAACGCCTTGCTCGAGGGGCAGCGCAACGTCATGATTGGCATCCGCAATGATGAGGTGGTCTACGTTCCGTTCTCCAGCGCCGTAAAGAGCGACAAGCCTGTGAAGAAGGAACTGATAGACGTGCTCGACACCCTCTCCATATAACACGTGATTGTGTCAGAGGATAGGAAGCAGTCCTATACGTAACATAGGTTTAGCGCACTCGCTTTTGTGGCGGGTGCGCTTTTTTTGCAAAAAGAAATGCCAAAACTCTTTGATGATATTAAAATGTTCCCTATCTTTGCAAAAAAGATATCAAAAAGACAGACAAAAGATGTTTCTGATGAATGTTATAAACGTTTTTCTATATAGTTGAGGGTTACCCTCCAGAGGAAGGTAATTCTTTTGTTGGTTGTTTTGAATTTTGGGGGCTGCGTCGGGACGACGAGGTCCCTTTTTCTTATGTCGCATATCCTCAGCCCCTTCCCTTGACCGTTCCTGCAAAAGGAAAAGAAGCAAAAGGAAAACAATAGGTAGGTCTTTCTGGTTCGGTTATTGGTAGGCGGGAAGGCGGGAAGGCGGGCG
>JAJPYT010000004.1 GCA_021204845.1 Prevotellaceae bacterium
AGAGTAGGTAGCCGCCGTTTTTCAGCGAGAGAGAGGAGTCCGTCCGCGGGTCAGAAGCCCGGACGGGCTCCTTCTCGTTTTGTATATATACCATTATTCTTCTGGCATTCCTTCTGCCTTTGTAGGGCAACGGCAATGGAAAATAAATTTCACTCTTGCCAGAATGTCACTTATTAGTTGTACCTTTGCAACGGTTATGCGGTATTTTGTTTATCTCAGTTACGATGGCAGTTCTTATCATGGCTGGCAAGTGCAGCCCAATGGACTAACTGTGCAGGAGGTTTTGCAACGCTGTCTGTCTACTCTGCTTCGCCAGGACGTGAAGGTCATAGGCGCCGGTCGTACAGATACAGGGGTGCATGCGCTTGTTATGGTGGCACATTTCGATGTTCCTGACGAAGGGGCTCTTCTTGATTGCGGTCAGCTGGCGTATAAGCTGAATAAGATACTTCCTGCCGACATTGCTGTATCCCATGTTGAGCGAGTAGCTGCTGACATGCATGCGCGCTTCTCTGCCGTTAGCCGTACTTATCAGTATTTTGTGCACCTTAGAAAGTTGCCCTTCCGCCGTCAGTATGGTTGGCAGTTATATGGCGATATAGACTTCCAGAAAATGAATAAAGCGGCGGAGAGGCTTCTGGGAAGTCACGATTTCACGAGTTTCAGCAAAGTGGATACGGACACCATGACAAATGACTGCACCGTGACGGAAGCGAAGTGGGAGGAGGTTGAGAAAGACGTGTGGTGTTTTTCCATCACGGCTAACCGCTTCCTGCGGAATATGGTGAGAGCGGTTGTGGGCACTTTGCTGGAAGTTGGCAGAGGGCGTATGTCTGTCGGTGAATTCGCTGATGTGTTGGAGAAGCGCAATCGCTGCAGCGCTGGAGAGAGTGTGCCAGGTCACGCCTTGTTCTTGGTTGACATAAAATATCCTCTTAAGCAATGATCTGGCTTTTGTTTGCCTTTCTCTCCGCCTCGTTATTAGGTTTCTACGATGTGTTCAAGAAACGGTCGCTCAGTGGGAACGCCGTAATTCCAGTTCTGTTCCTCAACACTTTGTTCTGCTCTTTCATATTTCTGCCCTTGCTGCCTGGTATTCCTTTCGGTGGATGGCAGGTGCAGAAGTACGTTGTGCTTAAGAGTCTTATTGTGCTCAGCTCATGGGTATTCGGATATGTCGGAATGAAACATTTGCCACTTACTTTGGTGGGACCCATCAACGCCACACGTCCCGTGATGGTTTTATTGGGCGCTTTGCTTGTTTTCGGCGAACGCCTCAATGTCTATCAATGGATAGGTGTGATATTTGCCGTGGTTAGCTTCTTCCTTCTTGGCAGGAGCGGAAAGAAGGAGGGCATCTACTTCAGCCACAACAAGTGGGTTACGTGCGTGGTTCTTGCCGCTTTGTTAGGTGCTGTGAGCGCTCTCTACGACAAGTTTCTGATGGCTCCCGTGGAGAATGGCGGAGTGGGTATGGACCGAATGACGGTGCAGTCGTATTACAACTTTTATCAATGTGCGATAATGGGCGTGATACTGCTGATACTGTGGATGCCTAAGAGAAAGGAGTCTACCCCTTTCCATTGGGACTGGTGTATACCGTTGATAAGTATTTTCTTGTCAGCCGCTGACTTCGTTTATTTCTACGCCCTGAGCCTCGACGGTGCCATGGTTAGCATTGTATCCATGGTGCGCCGCAGCAGTGTGATAGTAAGTTTCTTGGTCGGGGCTTTCCTTTTCCGTGAAAAGAATCTGGCGAGCAAGGCTTTCGATCTCGCTATGGTTCTCATAGGTATGGTATTTCTGTTTATTGGTTCGCTATGATGAAAAAAGTTTTTTCGGCGATGGCTTTGATGGCTGCCACCGCAGTGAGTGCCCACTCTTTGGGAGATGAGAGTGTAGCAGACCTCGCTAAAGCTGATACTGTTTCAACTGAAGAAGAGGCTGCCGTGGATGTTACGGACAGTGTGTCACATGATATGGCGGATGTCTTTGCCTCCTTGCCCGACAGCATTCTTCCTTTGCTCTCTTCTGTGAACAGGCGTGATATGTTGGATTTTATCGCGAACGGAATGGATGCGCGAGTATATAACCTTCTGAAAGAGGAAACCACCTTGAAGGTTCTTAACAACGATTACGCTCTCTTGGAGATGTCTCAACAGAGTAGGGTGGAAATGAAAATATTGCAGACTACGGACAGTGTGCCCTTGCTTGCACTGGTGCGCACGGTGGAAGCCCCTGCCGCCGACAGTCACTTCGAGCTGTATGATGCCGAGTGGCACCGTCTTGAGTGGCTGGAGTTTCAGCGTCCTGCCATAGAAGATTTCTGGTTGCCTGCGCCTGACAGTCTGGCAACCGATGCCGCCAATGCCAAACTATCGCTTGCAGACCTTTGCCTCGTGGAGATAAAGGTTTCACCCGATGAGCCTGTGTTTGAACTTGTGCTGGACGTGAGTGTGTTGGCGGAAAAAGAAAAGGACGCAGCCAAACTCTTGGTGCATCCTCTGCAATATCTTTGGGACGGAACCGCCTTCCGCAAGCGGGATTAGCCCCGCACGTCTTATTCTTACTGTTGTTTGCGGCTCTTTCCGTATCGGCTCAGGAACTTGTCCACGCGTCCTGCGGTGTCCACAAGTTTGTTCTTGCCAGTGTAGAAAGGATGGGAGGTGCTGGAGATTTCCACCTTTATCAACGGGTACTCCTGCCCTTCAAACTCTACGGTTTCGTTTGATTTGCAGGTTGAACGGGTCAGGAACATGTCACCGTTACTCATGTCCTTGAACACTACCGGCCTGTAATTGCTGGGATGAATGTCTTTTCTCATGATTATGTTTTTTGTTTTTATTCTTTGTTTTTCTTCTGTCCATATAG
>JAJPYT010000100.1 GCA_021204845.1 Prevotellaceae bacterium
GATTGGCAGGAGTCACAGCTGCAATACGTGCATAAGGCGATGGAAAAGATGAGCGCTGTGGAGAGGGTGGTAGTTTTCGACAGTGTGGTGGTGCCGCGCGATAGCTTTTTTTCCGCGCTTTGCCTAAGCAGCGAGAGTGGACGCGTAAGCCGCACATCTGATTTTAACGGTCTGAACGGCGAGGACGGCACACTTTTTCTTTCGGAAATAGGCGATAAGGCTTACTATGGCGCACCTGGTTCGGCGGGAGCGCTGCAACTATATTCCAGCGACATATTCAGCGGAGAAGTGGGGGGAGCGGAGCCACTTATGGGACTGAACGACGAGCCTGACGTGCCTCATAACTATCCATTTATGATGCCAGACGGAATTACCCTCTACTTTGCGGCACAGGGAGAGGAGAGCCTTGGCGGTTACGACATCTTTATGACTCGCTACGACCCCGACTCACGACGCTTCCTCTCACCCGAAAACGTGGGAATGCCTTTTAATTCTCCAGCAAATGACTATCTTATGTGCATAGACGAGGCCTATAATGTCGGTTGCTTCGTCACTGACCGCAATATGCCTTTCGACAGTGTTTGTGTATATTATTTCATTCCCAACTCCGTGCGTCGCGTATATATAGAGGAGGAGGTTGGCTCGGAGACCTTGCGCAAATTGGCAATGCTCAGCGACATACGCCTCACGTGGGGAGCGGAGATGGAGGTGAAGGCGGCACTGAGCCGCTTGCAGGAGTGCCGCCAGGACCAGGAGAGCGTGACAACATATGACTTTACTTTCATTGTGGCAGAGAATCACACGTGCCACAGTCTGGCTGATTTCCGCAGCCAAAACGCAAGGGAATTAGCGGAGACGTGGCTGGAAGACGTGGATGTGCTGGACCAGTGGAAGACCACTCTCTCGGGGCTGCGCCAGACTTACGCCGTGGCGAACAGTAGCGAGCGCAATGAGCTGAAGCCCAAGATCCTGAAGCTGGAGAGCGAGACGGAGAACCTTTCCGACAAAATACGCCAGGAAGAGAAGGCAATCCGTAAGGCAGAGCTAATGGGACAGTAATAGTGTGACTAAACTTATTTCCGACACAATCTGCGCTGTTGCCACCCCTACAGGCGGCGCACTGGGTGTGGTGCGAACATCTGGACCCAAAGCGATAGAACTTACCAACCTTATTTTCAGTAGAGACATATCGCAAGCCGCAGCTGGCACGCTGCATCATGGCTTGGTGCGCGACGCTGAAGGGGAGATGGTGGACGAGGTGATAGTGAGTGTCTTTCGCGCTCCTCATTCGTATACTGGCGAGGACAGCACGGAAATTTCCTGCCACGGCAGCCCTTATATCCTGCGTCGCGTTACTGAATTGCTGGTGGCGCAGGGCGCAAGGTTGGCTGGACCTGGCGAATTCACACAACGTGCCTTCCTCAACGGAAAGATGGACCTCTCGCAAGCCGAGGCTGTGGCAGACCTGATTGCAGCTGACACACAGGCGGCCCATCGCATGGCAGTGAGCCAGTTGAGAGGCTCTTTCTCACGAATGCTGGCATCGCTGCGTGACCAGTTGCTCCAGCTCACCAGCCTTTTGGAGCTGGAACTGGACTTTAGCGACCAAGACGTGGAGTTTGCCGACCGCAGTAAGCTCACCTCTCTTTGCAGTGAAGCGGAAGCGACCATTGAGCGGCTGGTCAATTCCTTCAGTTCGGGAAATGCCCTGAAACGGGGAGTTCCCGTTGCAATCGTAGGTGCGCCAAATGTGGGCAAAAGCACTTTGCTGAATGCCCTTCTCTGTGACGAGCGCGCCATAGTAAGCCCCGAGCAGGGCACAACGCGTGATACCGTGGAGGAAGTGGCAGTATTGGGCGGCATAGCATTCCGTTTCATCGACACGGCAGGGCTGCGGCACACCAACGAGCCAGTGGAGCAGATGGGTATAGAACGTGCACGACGTGCCGCTGCCGCTGCACGTATTGTGCTGATGATGAGCGAGCCTGGCGTTCCTGAGCCAGAATTGCAACTCTCTCCCGAACAGACGCTAATTCATATAGTGAACAAGACTCCTCAGTTCCAAGCCCTTACAGGTGTAGGATTGGATGAGCTGCGCCGCCAGTTAATCTCATGCATTCCCCTGCCTGCCGAGGGTGACACCGTGGTAACAAATCTCCGCCACTACGAAGCCCTCACCCTTGCCCTTGCCGACCTGCGTCGTGTCAGCCATTCCCTGTCGCAAGGCATCCCGTCCGACCTCGTAGCCCTCGACCTCCGCCAGTGTCTCCACCACTTGGCGGAAATCACTGGTTCAGAGATAAATAGCGATGAGGTTCTCGGCACTATATTCAGTCACTTCTGCATAGGGAAGTAGACTTTCTGTATTACAACTGGTGATTACTTTGCTTCTGCCGATTATTCACGCAAGAAAAATCATTTGTCATTGATCTATTCAAATTCGGCGTTTTCCTATGAATTTATCATAAATAACGTAGGAGATTCTCGGAATGACAGGCGTCATTATAAAAACGACACGCCTGACCAAGAACAATTTCATGGGCAGGCGTGACCGTATATCCAGTAAAAATGTCTATTTAGCGTAGGTGGAGCGCAGGTAGTCGAACCATTGAGTGGCGGAGTGAAAGCCGTTCTCCTGCTCCATGTCCGGGGCAACGAGCAACTGGTAGCTGATGTGACCGTTCACTGGATGCACCACGCAGAGGTAATTTCCCTCATCCTCCTGCTGCGACTGGAGATATTGCCCAGGCACAATCACCGCTATGCCAAGCGTTTCCATTATGCCTGGCTTCTCTCCCTTCTCTGGTTCATTCGTGCCCCAAGACGCGGCGAGTCCAGCCTCGGGGATCATCAAACCCAGGTTGTCTTGCTCCAACTTCTGGGCTCCAGTCACGAAGAGTGTCTCGTCGGAGCAACCCTCAACCCAAACATCCACCTGCGTGGCACGCTCGCCACGATGCATTGCATAGCGCTGGCGCATCTGGATAATCTGCCCGTCAGGCAGTTGCCAGTCACGGTCCCAAACCTCGACAACGGCACTGTCTGGTCCCTCGCATACAACGCGCTGCCCACGAGCTGAGATAGGCGCAATGGGGGTGTAATGCCCGTCTTGCCAACCGCGGAAAGAGCCTGCCCCAATGGTGCTGCCCACGAAGAGTATGTCCTCGCCATAACCTTGCGCCACGAGGTCGGAAGTGCTGTAGAAATTGGTGATTGCCAGCTCTGGTTGTGAGTGGCGCTTGCCGTAGAGGTCTATGCATTGGCGGCTGTCGATGTATACACGCAGGGCATACGACTCATTTTCCATCATTGCCCCATGTCCATAGATCGCGTCGTAAGTGGCAAGATCCTCATCGGCTTGCTGAAACTCTATCTCGTTGATTTTGGGATGGCGCTCGTGGCTGTCCCACACCTTCATCTGTGCGTAAGTCTGCGCACTGACTGGCGCGGCTGCCAAGGCTGCCAGTGCGAGTAATACGAATGAGAACTTTTTCATACTATGGGGTAGATAGATAAATTAATAGTTTACTGCCTCACCCTGTCCGTCCTCTGTCAGATAGAAGAGTGGAGCGGGATTAGTCTGTGGCTGCTCGTAGAAGTGGAGACCAGAGTCGTTGGTGCGCGGATGCCAGTTGTCTATCAGGCGAATCATCTCAGCCCCTGCCCAAATGACGGGACCATAGCCGTGTGCAGCTGCTGCGCTTGCCGGGCGATAGTAATAGAAAGCGGGGTCGAAAGCCATGCCCGTGCCCACGCAAGTGCCAGTCACCTTGCCCTCCGGGGTGATGCGAGAGGCTATGGCGTTCCATCCCAGCTGTGCCACTGGTCCGTATGTGATGCCCTCTATCCATCCTTCATTTATGGCGTGCGCTATGCAGTATGTGTAAATGGCTGTGGCACTTGTCTCAAGGTAAGAATCCTGGCGGTCCAGCAACTGATGCCAGAAGCCCTCGCTGCTCTGGTACTGCGCCAGACCAGCCACGTGGCGGCGCAGCTGGTCTATGATGAACTGGCGGTCGGGATGGTCTTGCGGAATAATATCGAGCAACTCCACGGTGGTGAGTATTGCCCAGCCGTTAGCCCTTGCCCAGTGGTAGGTGGGCTGCTGCGCCAGACCCTCCACATAGCCGTGGCGATATATGCCCTTCGCGTCTACCCACATTCGCTCCACGAACTGGCGGAAGAGGGTGGTGGCGGTGGTGTAGAGTTCTGCGTTGCCCGTGTAGGCGGCACGCTCAGCAATGGTGGGGATTCCCATGTACATGTCGTCCAGCCAGATAGTGTTGTGCTGTGGGCGGTTGCGGGCTATCATTCCGTCGGGCAGACGGTACTGGCGATTATGCACGAAATCGTAGTAATTCTCTATCACTGGGTCAAGTCCTTCCCCACCTCCCTTGGGCGCTCCTTGCAGTTTCATCATTGCGGTGCACATGGTGCCGCAATCATCCAAGGCTTTGGGGCGGCATATCTGCTCCATCTGCACGTCGTCGAACTTCTCCATGGGGTTGAATATGTCGAACATCTCACGGATGAAGTTGAAACGTGTGGTCACATAGTCGCTGTAGCGTGTGTCGCCTGTGATGCGTGCGGCATCCAGCAGGGCTTGGTATGTCACTCCCCACTCGTAGCTGCCAATGCGGAAGGCTCCACGCTGGAGCTTGCCGTCAGCCTGGCGCGCGTGCGGTGTCTCACGGTCAATGTAATCGAAAATACGGTCGAGAGCTGCCTTCACGTCCTCCTTCTCCGCGGCTCCGTAAGGTATCTTATAGGCTGGCTGGAGCAGGTGCAGGGGAGTGTTCATGTCGTTTACTTCTTTTTGTGTCTGGCTAAAAAGTGGTGCGGGTGCGGCAAGAGTCGCACACAGCACGATGAATAGTTTTGTAGCTTTCATGGTTTAAAAACGGTTATCTTTTTGACAAAGATAGTGAAAAGTTGGCACCCCGTCAAGCGTTGGGGGAATAAATCTTCTGGTAAACCCTTACAAAGTCAATGTAGTAGTGGAAGGGCAGTTGGCTCTCGTCCACCTCTCCGCCGCTGGAGCCCATGGCAAGGTTAAGCAGTAGATAATCACCAAAGCCCTCGGCATCGTTGCTGAAAGGATTAAAGCCCTGCTGTTTGCCGCCTTTGTTTTGGGTCTGACTCAAGTCTATTTCGTTGAGCAGTTCACCGTCGAGGTATATGCGTATATACTCTTCGTCCCAGTCCATGCGCCACAGGTGGAACTTGTCCGCCCAGTCAGGGTCTTGCTCCGTGAAGTGCGTGAAAGGCGTCGCGCTTGTGTTCCACACCGCCTCCCACCTCTTCTCGCCTCCCCAGCAGGCATTCGCCAAAATGGAGGGCTGGCCGTCTCTTATGTAATATTCCATTATGTCCACTTCCCCGCTTTCGGGCCATTCCTGCTGATTACCCAGCATCCAGATGGCTGGCCATGCGCCTGTGGCGGTGGGAATCTTGGCTCTCACCTCCACCCTTCCGTAGCGGAAGTGGAAGCTTTTCCTTGTGTTAAGACTGGCTGAAGTGTATCGTGCTTCTCTTCTGTTCAGCTGCCATTTGGGGCTTTCGGGGTCGTACCGTGTATTATCCACTGTTTCCCGTCTTCCCTCTATCACCAGCATGCCGTTCTTTACAGTCGCGTTCTCGCTCTGGTACCATTGCTCTTCCTCGTTGCGAACGAAGCCATGCTCATAGTCCCAGTGGTCAGCTGGTTTCCCGTCTTTGTCAAACTCGTCGTGCCAAACCAGTCGATATCCTTTGTATCGGTTCACCTTGGCGCATGCCGCAGTGGACAGGCACATTATCGCAAGCAAGCAGAGTGTTTTATTCATAGATTTGTTAGGACTTAATGCCAGCGAAAATAATCATTTTCGCTTTACATAACAATGGTAGCAAGCGTTTTTTTCTTACCTTTGGCGTTATGAAAGCGGTGAAACTGCTGATTATATTGCTCTCTTTGCCTCTCCTCGTGTGGGGGAGCGTGCAGATGCGGCGCACGTCGTTGCCTAACCAGATGCAGTTGCCTGTGACGCATGTGCGCCGTATGATGCAAGACAGCAGGGGCTATATGTGGTATGCCACCGTTGGGGGAGGGCTGTGCCGGGACAATGGTTATACAGTAGATATCATGCGTCTCCCGCAGCAGGAGGGTGCGTATAGCAGTCTTTCCAGCAACGTTTTGTGCTTGGAGGAAGACAGAGAGAGTCGCATTTGGTTTGGCACGGAGGCTGGACTTTTCTATGTCGACCAGCGCGATTTCCTGGTTCATGAGCATGACACTGCCCTGCGGCAGGAGAGTGTCAGTTCCCTTGCCACTATGCCTGACGGCACTCTTTGGGCAGCCGTCCGTGGCGCTCTGTTGCATTTAGGCTCTGAGGGAGAGACACTCGCCCGCTATCCCATGCACGACGCAGAGGGGCATCCGCTCATTGTTCCCCGCATGATATGTGACAGCCATGGGGAGCTTGTAGGTTGCGCCTCGTGGAACGTTGGGCTTTTCCGCTACAACGAGCGCAGTGACAGCATAGAGTTTCTCCCCTGGGGCGACATCAGTGGCAGCAGCGGCCAGGAACGGTAACATATATACAATAGACGGTAAGTTAGTGGGCAAGGGCAACCTGAATACGCTTAAGTCCCTCGGACGCGGTGTCTACATTCTTAATGGAGCAAAGATAATGGTTAAGTAATATTGCTATTTTAGGTATCCATCTCTGTATGGAGCGCCCATCACGAAGAGGAAGGGCGCTCCATTTTTCTTTCTGTCTGTTACCTTGTGATGAAGACAACAGGTCAGTGTACTGACGCGCGTGAATCAGCGCACTGACTGGTCCTTGTTCGTGCGGTGACTAACCTTTGTTCGTGCAGTGTCGATTACGTCCTGCCACTAAGAATTTCCCCTGCTGCTCCCCTCTAAATGTAGAAGGTATAAACTATATAGCCCACATAAATAAGGAGCAGCACCGCTCCCTCCCAGCGCACAAGGGCGTGGTGGAGATGGGAGAAGAGATAGAGCACCATGGAGATGAGCACCATCACGATATAGTCGACAATGAAGCCCACGTTTGTGTTGTGGATAGGACAAATGGCAGAAGCGACACCTATTACGCTGAGAATGTTGAACGTGACCGAGCCTATGATGTTGCCCAATGCCATGTCGGTCTGCCCACGGCGGGCGGCTATCACAGAGGCAAAGAACTCTGGCAAGGACGTGCCCACAGCCACTATGGTGAGACCTATTATGCGCTCCATCTCCGTCGGGGACGCTCCCATGTGGGTTCCCAGAATCATGGCTATGCCCTTAGCCCCGTCGATGAGCAGGTATGCCCCGAACCAGAGGGCGACACAGGAAGCTATAATCACGAGTATTGCCCCAAACGTCTGGTATTGGCGGAAGGCGGCAAGCGACTCTTCAGCGGCGGGGTCAGGATGGTGTCGTGAGTCACGAATCTTCCATATTACATATAATACAAGCAGCAATACGCCGAGCAAGCCCTGCCAGCGGTAGATGTTGCCAAACGAGCCCGCAAGGGCAAGCAGTGCGACAGCCAGCATCATGAAAGGGAGGTCTATGCGCATGGACTCACGCTTCACTGGTATGCGGCAGATGAGCGCCACGACACCAAGAATCATTCCTATGTTGGCTATGTTGCTGCCCACCACATTACCTATGGCTATGCCTGATGAGCCCTGCCACGCCGCCTCTATGCTGACGAGCAATTCGGGCGAGGAGGTGCCGAAGCCGACTACTGAAATTCCTATCACCATGGGGCTGAGGCGGGCTATGCGTGCTATGCTGACCGCTCCCTCTACCAGAAAATCACCGCCTTTGAGCAGAAGATAGAAACCTACGAGCACAAAGACGATGTCTAAGATTACCGTTAATGCCATTTACTTGATTTGAAGTTTAATGTTACCTCTTTACCTGTACGATTTGTGTTGCCTCAAGCGTCTGGTTTCGACGGTCAGTCTCGGTGACCACATGTGCCGCCAACTGGGCGAACGCATGCCCGAGTGGATCTGTGGGGTCGAGAGCAGGGGGCGTGCCCTGGTCGCTGAGCTCACAGAGGCTTTGCACTATAGGGATTTGCCCTAAGAGCGGCGTGCCTACCTCCTCTGCCAAACGCTCCACTCCTCCGCGCCCGAAGATGTAGTACCGCTCCGCAGGGTGCTCCCTGGGCGTGAACCATGCCATGTTCTCGACCAGACCGAGCAGGGGAACACCCACTTTCTCGTTACGGTACATGTTTATTCCCTTGCGCGCGTCAGCGAGAGCCACCTCTTGTGGGGTGGACACCACTATGGCACCAGTGAGGGGGATGGTTTGCACGAGAGTGAGGTGTATGTCGCTTGTGCCTGGGGGAGTGTCGAGCACGAGATAGTCCAAAGCGCCCCATGCTGCCTCGCCTATCATCTGCTTCAAGGCATTGGAAGCCATGCCGCCACGCCAGAGGGTGGGCTTGGTGGGGTCGACGAAGAAGCCTATGCTAAGCATCTTCACCCCGTATTTCTCTATTGGCACTATGAGGTCTCTGCCGTCTACTGGCTCGCTGTAGGGGCGGGCGTCCTCAACATGGAAGAGCTTTGGCACTGAGGGACCCGATATGTCGCAGTCAAGCAGGCCGACCCGCAAGCCCATCTGCGCCAGTGCCACAGCCAAGTTGGCTGCTACCGTTGACTTGCCCACACCGCCTTTGCCGCTCGACACTGCCACTATATTGCGCACGCCTGGCAGCAGGGGCTGTTCCTCCGCCTGACCGGGAGTCGCGCTGGTTATCTTTATCTCTACCTCCACATCGCGCGACACATGGGCATGGATAGCCGCCTCGCACGCTTTCACCAGAGAGCGGCGGAAGGGGTCGGATGGACGTGAGAAGAGCAGGCTGAAGCTGACGTGCAGTCCAGCTATGCGCATGTCGTCGCCAACCATGCCCATCTCCACCACGTTGCGCCCCGTGCCTGGGTATCGCACTGTGCGCAGCGCGTCAATTATGAGTGCGGGATAAAGTTGCATTCAGAGTTTATTCTATCACCACACGGGTCCATCCGTGAACATCGGGCTCGATGCCGTACTGGATGTTACGCAGGTGGTTGTAGAGTTTGGTGCTTAGAGGTCCTGGCTTGCCGTCGTGGCTGAAGACGTAGCTCTTCTTCTGCTCCAGGTCGTCTATTCTTTCTATTGGTGAGATCACGGCTGCCGTGCCGCAGGCTCCAGCCTCCTCGAATGTGGAGAGCTCCTCTTCCGGTATCTGGCGGCGCTCCACCTTCATTCCCATATCCTCTGCCAGTTGCATGAGGCTCATGTTGGTGATACTGGGAAGTATGCTGGTGCTCTTGGGGGTGATATATGTATTGTCCTTTATGCCGAAGAAGTTGGCAGCTCCGCATTCATCGATGTATTTCTTCTCCTTCGCGTCGAGGTAGAACTCGCAACTGTAACCGAGGTCGTGGGCTATCTTGTTGGCTCTCAATGATGCCGCATAGTTGCCTCCCACCTTGTAGATTCCTGTGCCAAGGGGCGCCGAGCGGTCGTACTGGCGTATGATGACGTAGCGAGTGGTGGCAAAGCCTCCCTGGAAGTAAGGTCCCACAGGAGTGACGAATATCATGAAGAGGTATTCCGTCGAGGGATGTACACCCACTTGAGCGCTTATGCCTATGAGCAGCGGGCGGATGTAAAGTGTCGCTCCACTCTCGTATGGTGGTATGAATTCCTCATTGAGCCGCACCACTTTATCTACCATCTCGTTGAAGCGTTCGGTGGGCAGTTCCGGCATGAGTATGCCCTGGCATGTGCTCTGCAGACGTGCCGCATTGGCTTCGGAGCGGAACACACGCACCTTGCCGTCGGGGCAGCGATATGCCTTAAGCCCCTCGAAAGCCTCCTGGCCGTAGTGCAGACAGGTGGCGGCAATATGCAGGTTGATAGTTTCCTCGCTGCTGGTCTCTATCTCTCCCCACTTTCCATCGCGGTAGTAGCAGCGGACGTTGTAGTTAGTCTTAATGTACCCGAACGGGATTTTCGCCCAATCAATGTTTTTCATATCTGTGGTCCTTTCCTTTTAGGAATTGATGTAAAACAGATGCAAAATTACACATTTTCCTCGATATTGAGCAATAAATTACAACTTTTTTCGGCATTTGTAAGGCGTTGCTTACAATAGTCCAGCAATTTCTGCGCCTCACGCAGGCGGTCAGCCATCTCGTCGATGCCTATTTGTCCGCCTTCCATCTCGCTGGTAAGTTTCTCTAAGCGCCCGAGTGCCTGTTCGTAAGTCAATTCTGTTTCTTCCATGATTTTATCTCCGATGTTATGCTGCCATTCTCTATCATAGTCACCATTTCTCCCCCTTCCTTAAGGTCACTAAGGGAGCGCACCACACGTCCGCCGCAGGTGGTTATGCTGTAACCCCGTGAGAGCAGGCGGCGAGGGTCCAAGCCTTGGTGGCGCGCCTCCAGCAGTTGCAGGTGGTGGCGTTCGGCTTGCAGGCGCAGGCGCAGGGCGGGGAGTGAGCGTGCCTGAAGGGTGGAGAGGCGGTTTGTCTCTCTCTGTATCACGCTGCGGCAGGTGAGGGGCAGGCGCAGGGTAAGGTCGTTCAGCCGATGGCGCTGGGTGGTGATGCTCCTTTGTGCCGCAGAGGTCATACGTCGCCTGGCCTCGTCAAGCCAGCGCTGCTCGCCTAACAAGCGTTTCTGTGCCGCAAGAGATATGCGTCCCTCGAGCGAGGTGAGCAGCCGTGCCACAGCGTCTGCCCGCTCCACAAGGAAGGCAGCCACTGCCGTAGGAGTCTTCAGACTGGTGTGCGCCACCACGTCCAGCACAGTCGTATCCCGCTCGTGACCAATGCCTGTGATTACGGGCAGTGTAAATTGTGCCACACATGCCGCCAGAGGGTAACTGTCGAAGTCGGAGAGGTCGGTGGTGGCTCCCCCTCCGCGTATTATCACCACGGCATCCCACTGGTCTGCCTCCTGGGCTATCTGTTGCAAGGCACTTATTATGCTCTCTGGCGCGCCAGTGCCTTGCATCAGGGCAGGGAATAGCCGTGTGCGGAAGTAATAGCCTTGGGCGTTGCCTTCCAGCTGGTTTTCGAAGTCGCCATACCCTGCCGCTGTGGCGCTGCTCACTATGGCAATGCGCTGTGTGAGCAGTGGCAGGGGAAGTTCGCCGTTAGCTTCCAGCAGCCCGTCCTTCTTCAGTTGCTCGATTATCTCCCTTCGCTTTGCCGCAGCGTCGCCAAGTGTGTAAGTTGGGTCTATATCGTGGATGGTGAGGCTGTAGCCATATTGCTCATGGAAGCTGACGCTCACTTGCAGCAGCACCTTCAGCCCCGCTGCCAGCTCGCGCCCTGTTTGCCTGAGAAAGTCCTGTCTCACCAGTGCGTAGGTGCGTGCCCAACAATTTACCCTTGCTCTTGCCGTCACGTTCTGCCCTCGCGCGTCGCGGTCCACCAGTTCACCGTAGAAGTGTCCGCCTCCAGCCTGTCGCCCTTCCGCCAGCTCTCCCCTCACCCAATAACGGTCGGGCAGCCCCTCTTCCATGAGCTCCCGCACCATGTTGTTAAGTTCGTATAGCGACAGGATGGCTTCCATCTCGCTCTCTCCCTTTAGGCTTGGTGTCAATTGAGAGTAGCCTTGTAAGCCGCTATTTTGCGCAGGTAATAGTCTCGAAGGTCGTTCCAGCGGTAGTAGGGACCCGTTACAGGTGTTCCTGGCAGTGTGGTCTCCCTCTCGTTTTGCAGGGCTTTCACCAGTATGTCTCCCTCACCCTTCTTCGGGCGGTAGAAGACGAGCTGTATGTTACTGCCCATCGGGAAAATGCGGTAGTCTGCCCACACACGGTCAAGTGTGTCAAGTCCCTCGGCTGGCACTTCGGGGTAGCAGCCAGCTACCTCCAGCAGTGCCGACAGAGGCATCACGCAAGTGTCGTGCCCGTAGCGCAGCGTCGCGCCTCGGAAGGTCTTGCTGCCCGTTATTGTGTCGGCAGTGGCTATTATGTTCTCCAGCAGGGCTGTCTGTGTGAAAGGCGCTGTGCCTTGGGCATAGTCTATGTACCAGCATATATTCTTCCACTTCCACAGGTCGTAGCATTCCTCTTCTGTCAGCAGGTCGTATAGCGAGAGGTAAGGCTCGTGGCTCTGTTGGTTGCTGCATACGGCAAATACTCGTGTCATCAGCTGGCTGGGTTTCTCCAGCAAGGGGTCACGGTAGGTGGTGTCGGTGAAGAGCCTTGCCCAGAACGCTTCGGGGTGGATGTAGATGTGATTGTAGTCGAAGGGGACAGCCTGCTTACGTGCGTTATCGTCGGCGGTGAGCTGTTCGCTCCAGGGGGCGTTCAGGTAATATTGCAGCGATTGGCTCGTGTCGTTGTGTATGCGTGCCTTGGGGTTGGCTGCCGCCAGTTCCTCGCATGCCGCTGCCATTGAGAGTATGCAGCGCCTCACTATTGTGGACCTCGCGTCTATTTGTGTCTCGGGTCGGCAGAATATCTCGGGGAAGCGCTTTGCCAGTCGTTTGCCTATGCGGTGATGCTGCGCCTCGCCCACTGTGGATAGGTCGCCAGTCCTCTGTATGGCTCCCTCGTTTATTTGTTCCATCTGCTCAAGTAAAAGCTTGCCCCTCTCGGTCAGCACTCCCGCCACCTGCGCGCGTTGCAACACTCCTAATATGTCGGAGTAGCTCGACTGGTTCGTCAGCCATCTGCTGCCGTGCCTCCCGTAGTGCGACAGGTAGAAGGGTTCGTAGCCCTTGGGCGCGGGGGTCAGCTTGTCCTCCTCTGTCGGGTCGGGATAAGCCAAGTAGTTAGAGCCGGAGCGCCTGATGTTTTCGTGGATTTCCTGCCGTGCCTTGGTCCATTCCGCTGTGCCTTGGGCGCTCAGGGTCGCTGCCATGCAGGGCAGCATAGCCAGCAGCAGTAGTCGTGGTGTTGAATTCATAATATCATTGATTTGGTGTTAATGCAGTTTACTCTTGGGCAAATATAGCAATATTTTCCCGACGAGTAAAGTGAATCCACCCTTTTTTTGTCTTTGGAGCTGGTGGCTGGCTGGGGTGTGCCTTATCTGCGGCTGCCAAAGAGACGCAAGATGTAGAGGAAGAGGTTGATGAAGTCGAGATAGAGACTGAGCGCACCCATGAGCGCCATCTTTCTGGTATCGACGAACGAGGCGTCCTGCACTGCCAGCATACGCTTGATTTTCTGCGTGTCGTAGGCGGTGAGACCCACGAAAATGAAGAGACCTATGTAGGTAATTACGGCATCGAGCGTGCTGCTGGCGAGGAATATATTCACTACCGAGCTGATAATGATGCCCAACAGTCCCATTATGAGCAAAGAGCCCCAACCTGAGAGGTCACGCTTCGTGAAGTAGCCTACGGCGCTCATTCCCGCAAAAGTGAGGGCGGTGGAGAAGAAAGCGGTGTAGATGACTCGCATCTCGAAGAGGAACAGAATGCTTGAGAGCATCACCCCGTTGAGCGCGGCATATATGCCCATCATGGTGGCTGCCGTGCCGAAGGATATGCTGCGTATGCGGGCTGTCAGGTATATAACCAGTGCCAGCTCGGCTATCACCAGCACCCATATTCCGAGCCGTGAGCCATAGACGAGGCTTAGCATAGCCTCGCTACTTGCGGTGAGCAGGGCTGTTCCCGCGCTCACCAGCAGGGCAAGCGACATCCAGCCGTATACTTTATTCATGGTAACCTGAGCGACCGCCTCGCCCGTCATGCCGCGGTAATTTCTTTCGTATCCCATCTTGTTGATTTAGTTTGTTTAGTTTTCTCTGTTGGCAAAGATACTGCTTTCTTGTCGCCTCTGCCATAGTCCGCCCCAGTTTCGAGATTAAGAATAGTTAAAAGCAACACTATTTAACTGTGAGAGGTCATGTCGAGGCACGAAACCACAGGGATTTGTCAGCTAATCAAAGCTCTGACCTCAGCACTATGTGAGATGGGGGAGGGGAGTGTACTCACTCCGAGGCTAATCACCGCACAGATTCACGTGCGTGAGTGCTTTGAATTCAGTGTGATATTACAGAGCCCACGCGGCACATATGATGGTAACCAGCAGAAAGAATTGGTGGAAAACGGCAAAATCGCCAAAAAATTTGGTGGGAGCTCCTTTTGGGGCTATATTAGCTCCCCCGAAAAACAAGTTATGGATAACGGTCTGGCCCCTGAAGCGAAGCTAATGGCATTGATTACATTCCTGTCTATATGACAATGTTCTTGTAGCTTTCCGTCCGCCATTCATATCTTTCTGACATTTAACATTCATTTTGACGCGGTTTGCTTTGGGGATAAACAAAAATCGCTATCTTTGCATAAGATTAATAACAATACCACGTTAACCATGAAAGCAAAAGGAATAATCGCGATGGCGGCACTGTGTGTAGTCACTGCTTGCGCGGCACAGGAGAAGGTGTACTTCACAAAAGAGATAACACCAGAGGCACTGGTAAAGATATACAAGGCGTTAGGGAAGGAAGCAACGGGAAAGGTGGCAGTGAAGATAAGCACGGGCGAGCCTGGTGGCAACAACTATCTGAAACCTACACTGATACGCGACTTGGTGGATGAAGTGGGAGGCACTATAGTGGAGTGCAACACAGCTTACGGGGGCGGGCGCAGCCGCACGGAAGACCACCTGAGGGCGATACACGACCACGGGTTTGACTCGATTGCAACGGTGGTGCTGATGGACGCCGAGGGTGAAATGCAGATACCCGTGACGGACACAAAACACCTGCAATACGACATCGTGGGGAAGGCTCTGGGTGATTACGACTTCATGGTAAATCTGGCACACTTCAAGGGACACGAGATGGGAGGTTTCGGCGGAGTGTTGAAAAATCAGTCGATAGGTGTGGCATCAGCTAACGGAAAAGCATATATTCACAGCGCAGGTTACACCGACAGCCCACGTGAGTGCTGGCGCCACAGGCCAAAGCAGGACGACTTTCTGGAGAGCATGGCGGCTGCCGCTCAGGCGGTGCACAACTATATGAAAGGCAACATTGTATATATCAATGTGATGAACAACATGAGCGTGGACTGCGACTGCAACAGTCACCCCGCAAAGCCGCTCCTTAAGGACATGGGCATTTTGGCATCTCTCGACCCTGTGGTGGTGACAGGCACGAGGGTGCGTACTGATATCCGCCACCTGCCCATGACA
>JAJPYT010000043.1 GCA_021204845.1 Prevotellaceae bacterium
GCCGAAGCCGCACCGGTACCGCTCTCTGACGACGCGCCGCTCAACTGCGCCACTTCACCCGGCGACAAATACTTAGCCTCGGAATCGAACGAGCCGATTACCTTGATCTCCTCATTGCTTTCGCGCATCACGAGATCTATCGTCGTGGTCTTGCCCGGCTCCACTGTGTAGAAGGTCATGGTCGAGAGCACGCTGCCGTTAGCCAACCTCGTCCCGGTCACAAGGAGATAGTCCCCCGCCTCAACCGTCGAGCCGTTCTTCAGCAGTTTGCCCCATGAAGTGCCGCCGCCCATGTCCAACTCGCCCTCATCGTAGGTCATCAGTCTCAGGCTTCCGTCCGGATTGACACGCGAAATGGAGAAATGGGAATAGTAGCGCGGATCAGAAAGATAGGACACCGGAGTGTACCGGGCGACAAGTCTGCCGGTCGGTGCGATGGTCTGCTCCGTCGACTCGAAGTCCACGTCGATGGGCCCCTGCATGTCTAATATCTGCACCTTGCCGGTCACCGCGTCGATGCGGGAGGGTATGCCGAAGGTGCGTGCAAGAGCCACAAAGAAGATATCGCGGCTATGGGTATCCGCTGTACGGGCCTTCCAGACACCCTCCGGCGAAATCGGGCATGCGCCCAAATTGCACTCCCTGTCTATACGGATATTCTCGGTCACCCATGCCACGAGCGCAGATGGGTCGGAAGCGAACGTCTTCTGATCCTCTTCAGGCACAACGCCTTGAAAGAAACCCTTGTATGCCGTGAGCGACTCGTTGCCGACGCGCGGGTTCAGCACATATTTCAGGAACCATTCCGGGTCAAACCATTCTTCGTCTCTAAGGAGTCGTGACTGGAGAACCCCCAGTACCGAAGTATGGTAAACATGATCTCTCAGCACCTCGCAAGACACGTCTCTTAGATCCTTGGTGGAAATCCTGTTCAACACCTGAAGAGCGAGATTCCTATACAAGAGTGCGGAGGCCGCATTATCCATGGTGAGGGGTCCTAAACTCTCCAAAAATCGGCATATCTCGTCATGATTGCCGCGAGAGGCCACCAATGCCTTCGCAACGATGTCGACCTGAGACTCGTCCGACTCGTCATCACCCGGATCGGATGCGAAAAAGCTGTGCGAAACGGCGAACTCACGCGCGGCGGAGTCAGTCATGAAAGTCGCCACGTAGGCATTGCGGATCGAATCCTCCACGGCCATCCTGCGGTCATTCCCAGCCCTCTGCCGAGGCGTGACTTCCGGCAGATTGGCGCTCTCGGGCGGCGGCACGATGTCTACTTCCTCAGAGAAAGCGACGCCGGCCTTACCGAAAGAGCCGGCCTCATGCTCCAACACGACCGTCACTTCAGAATCCGTTCCGAACGATGCCTTAGCATAGCCGAACCGCCCATCCTTGTAGGCCCATACCAGCAAATCACCCTTGCCCGCTCTTAGAGACGACCGTCCCTCGGCATCCGTCAGGCGGGTCGCGACCGTGTAGAACTCAGCGTAATTGTAGAGCTTGAACTCCACCGTCGCGTCCTCCACGGGCTTCCCCGCCGCATCCACGACCAGCACGGAAACGGCGGCCGTGGGGGCGTAATTGTCAGTCACATTGATTTCCGTGTTGCGTGCAGTGCGGCGAACCACATCCTCCGGCCCGTGGTAGGCCCCGAACACCCGCGTGTGCATCAGCATGCCGCGCGAGGCCGGCGCATTGAACCACGCCAGATTGAGCACCGGCTCCGGCTCGCAGGCCCCGAAGAAATACCACTGCCCGTCCACCCAGGCCTCCACCCAGGCGTGATTGTCATCCGTGTGCGCCCACCGAGGCGTATACACCTGCCGCGCCGGGATACCCACGGCCCTGAGCGCAGCCACTGTAAAGGTCGACTCTTCCCCGCAACGCCCGTTGGCCGTCCTGACCGTAGCAAGCGGCGAAGCCGTCCGCGCGTCCGAAGGCGTGTAAATCACCTTCTCATGGCACCAGTGGTTCACCTCCAGCACCGCATCGCGCATCGAAAGTCCGCCCACACGGTTCTTCAGCTCTTCATAGAACACCATGCGGCTCTCGTCGAGGTCCTCGTTGTTGACCCTGATTGGGAGCACAAAATGCCGGAACTCCCGCTCAGGGACCTTCCTGCCCCATTTCATCTCCCTGCGTGCTTGGAACGAACTCCGCACATTCTTAAGGAAATACTCCCCGTCGTGGTCAGCGATGTCGGCCAGCGGCATATAGGCATACAAGAATTCCAAAGCCTCTCTCTCCGACACAGTAAGCTGAGTGTCAAAGATTCCAAACAACTCGTCAGCAACGCCAATAGAGTCGAACGACTCCACGCGAGCCTTGAAATCCCGCTCCACCGCCGCCCGCTCGTCAGCGTCGCTAATCACATGTCCACCGCCACAGGCCACGCACGACATCAGAACTATAAGCCCCGCTATGTATAAACACTTGCTTTTCATTTTGATAAGAATTATATATGAATCAAATGTCTTCATATTGCAGTTTACCCGTTATGGAATATGTAAGACAGCGTAAAGATAGGCAATTTCACATTCAGTTACGCCGTTAGACATCATTTTTCCGTAAATAAAATGTCGGGATACCCTCCATTTTAATGCACCCTGCCGAAGCGCTTGAATTCACCGAGTCGAAGCGCTTGAATTCACCCTATCGAATGTGATGATGAGGTCGTATGGAATGTGATGATGAGGTCGTATCGAAGCGCTTCCATAGATCCTGCCGAAGCGCTTCCATAGATCCTGCCGAAGCGCTTGAACAGACCCTGCCGAAGCGCTTGAACAGACCCTGCCGAA
>JAJPYT010000136.1 GCA_021204845.1 Prevotellaceae bacterium
TCTATATCGTTTGATATTCTAACTCTGTTATTAAGTCCTGCCATAATGATTAAAATTTAAGTCCACCGTTACGGGCGGCGTCGGCCACCTCTTTTACTCTCCCATGATACAAGTAACCATTACGGTCGAAAACTACAGTAGTAATACCTGCTTCCTGGGCTTTCCGGGCAATCAGTTCGCCTACTTTGGCGGCCTGTTCTTTTTTCGGCATCTTCTCGGTGATACCCAGCGAGGAAGCCGCAGCCAATGTACGGCCTGCAAGGTCGTCGATTATCTGGACATAGATTTGCTTGTTGCTCCTGAATACAGTCATACGCGGGCGTGCGGCTGTACCTGAAATCTTATTGCGTACTCTATATTTAATCTTTATTCGTCTTTCAACTTTTGCTGTCATAATAGTATCAATTTAAAAGATTATTTAGCGCCGGCCGATTTACCAGACTTCCTACGGATCTCTTCGCCTACGAACTTGATACCTTTTCCTTTGTAGGGTTCAGGCTTGCGGAAAGAACGTATTTTAGCGCATACTTGACCGAGCAACTGCTTGTCACAAGATTCCAAGAGGATAAGCGGGTTCTTGTTTCTTTCAGACTTCGTCTCGACTTTCACCTCGGGGGGCAATTGGATAAAGATACTGTGCGTGTAACCCAACGTCAACTCGATGATATTGCCTTGATTGGACGCGCGGTAACCCACACCGACAAGTTCCATCTGCTTTTTGTATCCTTCAGACACGCCCACAACCATGTTGTGGACCAATGCACGGTACAAGCCGTGGAACGCATGGCGTTGTTTGGCATCACCCGTCATGGCATCTTCCTTCTCGCTCAAGGTCACACGTCCAGGTTCAATGTTGACATGGATGGCCGGATTCACATATTGGCTCAATTCTCCTTTCGGGCCTTTTACGGTAACCACGTCATCTTTCATAGAAACCGTTACACCAGCAGGAACGGTAATGGGTAATTTTCCTATTCTTGACATAGCTGCTTCCTCCTATTAATAAACATAACACAGAACTTCACCGCCAACCTTGAGCTCGGCAGCTTCTTTGTCGGTCATAACACCTTTGGAAGTAGATATTATGGCAATACCCAAACCATTGATAACGCGGGGCATGTTCTTGTAGCCCGTATACTGGCGCAAACCCGGAGTAGACACTCTCTTGAGTTTCTTGATGGCACTCGACTTGCTTATCGGATCATACTTCAAGGCTACTTTGATTGTGCCTTGAGGCCCGTCGTCTACAAACTTATAGTTAAGAATGTAGCCTTTCTCAAAAAGAATCTCAGTGATTGCTTTTTTCAAATTTGAAGCGGGGATTTCCACTACCCGATGTTTTGCTTGGATAGCATTCCGCAACCTCGTCAAATAATCTGCTATTGGATCAGTCATATAAAACAGTTTAAATTAATCAGGGCTTTCCTGACAATATTTAAGAAATAATTACCAACTTGCTTTCTTTATACCGGGAATCAGACCGTTGGAAGCCATCTCACGGAATTGAATTCTGGAAAGGCCGAACTGGCGGATGTATCCTCTCGGACGTCCAGTCAGCTTGCAACGGTTGTGCAGGCGGATAGGCGTGGAGTTCTTGGGCAGCGCCTGTAATTTCTGGGAAGCCTCAAAAGCTTCAGCAGGATCACCCGTCCGGACAATCAGCTTCAACGCAGCTCTTTTCTCGGCATATTTGGCTACTAACTTGGCACGTTTTACTTCACGTGCTTTCATGGATTCTTTTGCCATACTATATCAATTTTTTTTAGCGTTCTTAAACGGTAATCCGAACTCTTTCAACAGGGCATAACCCTCTTCATCGGTCTTCGCGGAGGTTACGAACGTGATGTTCATTCCCATAATCCGCGTAATGCTGTCGATATTGATCTCCGGGAAGATTATCTGCTCGGAAATGCCAAGGGTATAGTTACCATTGCCGTCGAACTTGCTCTCAATCCCCTTGAAGTCGCGGATACGGGGTAAAGCCACACGAATCAACTTCTCAAGGAATTCATACATACGCTCACGACGTAACGTCACCCTGACACCAATCGGCATTTTCTTACGCAACTTGAAATTGGCGATATCCTTGCGCGAAACGGTTGCCACGGCTTTCTGACCGGTAATGGCGGAAATCTCATTAATCGCCACATCGATGATTTTCTTATCGGCGACAGCGAAACCCAACCCCTGGTTTATGACAATCTTTTTCAGCACAGGTACCTGCATGGAAGAAGAATACTGGAACTGTGATTTCAATGCGGGTGCGATACGCTCCGCATATTCTTTCTTAAGGCTGGCAGTATTACTCATATTACTTAATCTCCTCTCCTGATTTTAAAGAATAACGCACTAACTTGCCGTCGGCACCCAATCTCCTGCCCACACGTGTCGGCTTACCGCTCTTGGGGTCCAACGGATTCAAATTGGAAATATGGATGGAGGCTTCTTGCTTCACGATGCCGCCCTGCGGGTTCTTCGCATTGGGTTTGGTACTCTTGGACACCATGTTGACGCCTTCAACAATAGCACGTTTCTTATCTACATAGACTTTCAAGACACGCCCGGTCTTTCCCTTGTCTTCACCGGCGTTTACATAAACCGTATCGCCTTTCTTTATATGCAACTTACTCATTACTTGAATCTTTTACAAATTAAAGTACTTCCGGAGCAAGTGAAACGACTTTCATGTTCGTGGCACGAAGCTCACGGGCTACCGGTCCGAAAATACGACTGCCCCTGATTTCACCTGCATTGTTCAACAACACACATGCATTGTCATCAAAACGTATATAAGAACCGTCCG
>JAJPYT010000182.1 GCA_021204845.1 Prevotellaceae bacterium
CCGCCCGCCTTCCCGCCTTCCCGCTCATCTCCCATCCGAACCAGAAAGCCGATTGCTTGATATATATTACTACCCACACTGTGCAATTTGAGATATTTCACCCTGATAGTATCAAAGGGAAAGCACTGACACGAGCCAGAACGACAGTGCGTCGCTCAGCGAACGACCAATAGAAATTCCCGGAATGACCAGTGGTAACGGAGGCTGGTCACCGCACTGATCTGCCTTCGTCACCGCACTGACGAGCCTTAGTTCGTGCGGTGACTATAACGCGACATTGGGAGCTCTAAGGAGCGCGCAAGCCCCCTCATCACTCGCTTAAACAAGATTTAGCACTTTTAGATGTAGCACGCAAGGAAAAAAGCATTAACTTTGTCAGCTGAAACTTACGAAAAAGGTTATTATGCACAAGATAAGCTATGCTTTGGGGCTGGGAATAGGTCAGCAGCTGAAGAGCATGAACATAGACGACTTCAACATCGAGGACTTCACGGCAAGTATCTCTGACGTGATGAACGGTGGAACAACCAAGATGGGAGCGAGGGAAGCCCAGCAGATGCTGAACGACTATTTCTCGAAAAAGGAAAAGGAAAACGCCAAGAAAGCCATAAGCCAAGGGGCTGAGTTTATGAAAGAAAACGGCAAACGCCCCGAGGTGGTGACTACCAAGAGCGGACTGCAATATGAGATACTGAGCGAGGGAACAGGCAAAAGCCCGCGAGCCACGGACAGGGTGCGCTGCCACTACGAGGGCAGACTGCTGAGCGGAGAGACATTCGACAGCAGCTACCAGCGCGGCGAGCCAGCTGACTTCGGTCTCAACCAGGTGATAACGGGCTGGACAGAGGGCGTGCAACTGATGAAAGAGGGAGCTAAATACCGCTTCTTCATACCTTATTTGTTAGGCTACGGCGAGCGCGGCGCTGGCAGTCAGATACCGCCTTACTCCACGCTCATCTTTGATGTGGAACTAATTAAAGTATTATAATACAAACGTGATTATGAAAAAATTAAGTATCGCCTTTGCAGCCGTGGTGGTTGCAATATTGGCAAGTTGCGGGAATGGCACACCAAAGGCCAACCTGAAAGACAACATCGACACGCTGAGCTACGCCATTGGCATGGCGCAGAGCACAGGTCTGAGAAGCTATCTGGTGCAGCGCATGGGCGTTGACACCGCTTACATCGACGAGTTCATAAAGGGCTTGAACGACGGAGCTAACGCGGGGGACGACAAGAAAAAGACAGCCTACTACGCTGGCTTGCAGATAGGCCAGCAGGTGAGCCAGCAGATGATTAAGGGCATAAACTACGAGCTCTTCGGCCAGGACAGCACCAAGACCATCAGCCTGAAGAACTTCATGGCAGGCTTCATAAGCGGCACCACCGAGGAAGGCGGTCTCATGACACAAGAGGACGCACAGCAGGTTGCACAGCAGAAGATGACCGAAGTGAAGAGGGCACACATGGAGGAGATGTATGGAGAATGGAAGAAGGAGAACGAGGACTTCATGGCCAAGATAGCCACCACCGAGGGTGTAAAGCAGCTCTCAGAGGGCGTTTACTACGAGGTGATAGAGGAAGGCACTGGCGAGATACCCAACGACTCCGACCGTGTGGAGGTAGACTACGAGGGCAAGATGATAAACGACAGCATCTTCGACAGCACCTACAAGCGCGGCGAGCCGATGAAGGTTCGTTGCAGCCAGGTAATCCCAGGCTGGAGCGAGGCTCTCACTCACATGCCCGTGGGCAGCAAGTGGAAGGTTTACATCTCTGCCGACAAGGGCTATGGCGAGCGCATGGCCGGTGACATAAAGCCTTTCTCCACTCTCATCTTTACCATGGAACTCAAGGGTGTAGAGAGAGAAAGCAATAAATAAAGGTAAAAAACTTTGCCAGAAGTTATGAAAGCAAATATCATAACAATAGCCTTGCTGGCGGTTTGCTGCCTGCCAGCCAGCGCCGCTGCGGGAAAGGATAAAAGCAGCAAGAACGCCACACCTGCCGCAGTGGTAGACACAATAAGCGTTGACTCCTTCAGCTACGCCTTAGGCAAGGCGAACACAATGGGGCTGAAAGAATATCTCGTTCAGCGCATGGGCATTGACACCACATATATCGCTGACTTTCTGGTGGGCTTCGACTCCGACACTCTCACCGAGGCTGACAAGAAGGAGAAAGCGCGTCTGGCTGGCGTGGAGATACGCACACAGGTGGAAAACCAGATAATTCCACAGATGAACAAGCAGATAAACGACAGCATAGACATGCTGGGCCACGACCTCTTCGTGGCAGGTTTCCGCACTGGAGTATCGGGACAGAACGACCTCATGCCCATACCAATGGACAGCACCCAAGCTATCGTGAAGAAGCAGATGGACTACTACCACCAGCAGCAGATGGAGGCAAAGTATGGGGCCAACCGCATAGCAGGCGAGGAATTCCTGAAGGAGAACGCCACGAAGGACAGTGTGGTGGTGACCGAGAGCGGTCTGCAATATAAGATTCTGACCGCGGGCACGGGCGAGATACCTACTGCCACGCAGAAGGTGAAGGTGAACTATCGTGGCACTTTGCTCGACGGCACGGAGTTCGACAGCAGCTACAAGCGCAACCAGCCAGCCACCTTGGCATGCAACCAGGTGATAAAGGGATGGAGCGAGGCTCTGACGATGATGCCAGTCGGCAGCAAGTGGATGCTCTACATCCCGCAGGAGCTTGCTTACGGCGACCGTGAGAGCGGGAAGATTCCTCCGTTCAGCACACTCATTTTTGAGGTGGAATTGGTGGACATAGTGA
>JAJPYT010000003.1 GCA_021204845.1 Prevotellaceae bacterium
CAATAGCGGCGGGAGCCATAGACTCCCTGAGAGACAGCGGGCTAATCCGCATCTTCTACGACGAGGAGGCGGACAAGGGCAGCACCATACAGAACCTGGAACACATGCCGCGACAGAGATAATGAAAAAAACCGCCGCATTGCTGATAGCCTGTTTCGCCCTGATGCCACTGCCCTCGCTCGCCGGGGGAAAGGACGACTTCGGCACTTGGGTGGAGCTGAGCGCACGTAAGGTATTGCCCAGGGACTTCACCGTGGGGGTGGAGGGCGACTTGAGGACGAGGGAGAACAGCTCGAAGATGAACCGCTTGGACATAGGGGCTGACGTGGGCTACAAGGTGAACAAATACCTGAAGGTGGGAGTGGCGTACAGTTTCATAGACGGATATAAGGACGCGAAGATAAAGAAGAAATACGGCGACGACGGGGAGACGATAAAGAACGTCAAACTCACCCACGCCTACTGGAGACCGAAACATGAGCTCTGTATCGACGTGTCGCCTACGGTGAGGCTCTGGCGCACGCTGCGGCTGACGGTGAGGGAGCGATACCAGTACACCCACAAGAAGGGGGTGACCTTGGAGCGCGACAAATATAAATACGACCTCGGCTACGAGGTGTGGAACAGGGAGGACGACCCCAAGCGGAAAGCGGCAGAGAACACCCACACGCTGCGCAGCCGCCTGAAGCTGGAGATAGACAAGAAGAGGCTGGACTGGAAACCCTTCGTGAGCGCCGAGGCGAAGAACTATTTCAGGCACATGAAACTGAGCGGGGTGCGCTGTATGGCTGGAACGGACTACAAGATAAACGGGCGCAACAGCGTGAGCGTGGCTTACGTACTCACCTGCGACAGGGAAGACCACGAGCGCACGCACGCCCTGAGCGTGGGATATGAGATAAAATTTTAGGATTGTAGAACACAATTAATATAAAAAGACAATGAGAAAGACAGTGATATTAGCCTCGCTACTACTGGCGACAGTGAGCCTGGCTGCAAGGGCGGACGACGGGTATAGCTACCTCACCGCTGTGTATAACGGTGCGGAGGAGAGCTACGAGCTTGCCACGGTGCAGAAAATAACCTTTGAGGAGGGATACGTGGTGATAACTACCTCGCGTGGCGAGGCACGCCTGCCGCAAAGCGAGATGGAGAAGATGTACTTCAGCTCAGTAGCCACGACGGTGGACCAGCTGCCAGTGCAGAGCCAGAGCCTGCGCATGGAGGGAGGACTGCTGAGAGCGAGCGGCGAGGGGCTGTTGCACATCTACAACACCGCTGGCCAGCTGGTGCAGATGGCAAGCGTTGAGGGAGAGATGAACATAAGCCTCGCCACGCTGCCGAAAGGGGTGTACGTGGCAAACATGGGCGACGAGACTATAAAAATAGTGAAGAAATAAGAGAGACGATATGAAGAAGAAACTTTCTCTTGCCATGGCGGCGCTGGCTTGCCTGAGCGCCACGGCACAGACACACATACGCGTGTGGCAGAACGACGAGAGCGACCGAATGAAAATAGCCAACGTGGGCGACATGGTTTTCGGTCAGGGGGGCGAGACAGTGACCATAAAAGGAACTACCTACCGCACGGCAGACATAGACAGCATAGTGGTGGTGCCGGAGATAACCGTGCAGTACTCCGAGGGGGCTGCCGAGGTGACGGTGCCGGAGGCTGTGGCAGAGTGGCTCATAGTGGACGTGAGCGGGGCTGACGTGACCATAACCAACACCAACCAGAGCAACGAGGTGGAGCTGATTCTCTCTGGCACCAGTCAGGACGGTAGCTTCACATACAACGGCAACTTTAAGTGCACGATAGAATTGGACGGGCTGAGCCTCACCAGCAAGACACGCTGCCCCATGGACATTGAGTGCGGCAAGCGCATCTCGCTGGTGCTGGACGAGGGCACGACTAACTCCCTCACCGACGCCGCGGAGAATCCGCTGAAGGCGTGCCTCTACGCCAAGGGACACGTGGAGCTGGAGGGGGCTGGAACGCTAAACGTGACGGGCAACAAGAACCACGCCATAAGCACAAAGGAGTACCTGCAACTGAAGAAGAGTACGGGTGAGCTGAACATCGTCTCGGCGGTAAATGATGCCTTGCATGTGGGGCAGTACTTCCAGATGAACGGAGGTACGCTCACCATAGACGGGAAAACCCTTGGAGACGGAATACAAGTGGAGACCCTCACGCTCGACGACGACACCACGCCCAATCCAGACAAGGAGAACAACGGGCAGATAATAATGAAAGGTGGCACGATAAACATGGACATAGCAGGGGAGGACTGCAAGGGAATGAAGACGGACGGACTGGTGACAGTGAGCGGAGGAACTATAACAATCAACGCCAATGGGAACGGAAGCCGAGGCATACAGACTGACGGGGACATGGTGATAGGGGAGGAAGACAACCCCACACATATAACCATAGCCGCCAACGGGGCGCGATGCACAGCCGCAGAGGACGTTGACGACCCGCACCGCTGCATGGGCATGAAAGTGGACGGAGACCTGACCATAAACGCTGGGACCATCACAGTGACCAACACGGGAGCAAAGAGCCGCGGCATAAAGGTGGGAGGAACTTACAGAAAATATGGAGGCACTGTCTCTGCCAGCATATCGAATTAATTATACTATTTTAAGATTGCAAAGTGCTTTTTTTACGTGGAAAAAACTATCTTTGCGTTTCAGAAGGGTTATAGACACGTGAAGCATGAGCGAAGACCTGAAAGTGATAAGGGCAATGATAGACAAGGGCGAGACTGACAGCGCCATAGCGGCGCTGAACGACAACCTGAGCCAGGGAGAGGGGGCTGACGACGAGGCTTACTACCTGCTGGGCAACGCCTACCGCAAGCAGGGAGACTGGCAGCACGCCATAGACAACTACCTGGAAGCTACAGCCTTGAACCCCGAAAGCCCAGCCGCGGGGGCGCGCGAAATGCTGATGGACATCCTTAATTTCTACAATAAGGACATGTATAACCAATAAGAACAACATCAAGATAAAAAAAAGAAAAACGGAATGGCTAAGACGAAAGGTGCCGTAGTGGTGGACGAGGAGCGTTGCAAGGGTTGCAACTTGTGCGCCGCGGCTTGCCCCCTGCATGTGATTGCGCTCAGCGCCAAACGGGTTAACAGAAAGGGTTACTCCTTCGCGCGGCAGGTAGCGGACGACACTTGCACGGGCTGCGCGGCTTGCGCCATAGTTTGCCCCGACGGCTGCATCACCGTTTACAGAGCAAAGGATAACTAAAGAGAAGATGGCAGACGAAGTGTATTTACTAAAAGGGAACGAGGCTATAGCCCATGCTGCCATACGAATAGGGGCGGACGGCTATTTCGGCTACCCTATAACGCCACAGTCGGAGATTCTGGAGACCTTCAGCGAGCAAAAACCGTGGGAAACCACGGGAATGGTGGTGCTGCAGGCGGAGAGCGAGCTGGCGGCGATAAACATGGTTTACGGAGGAGCGGCAAGCGGCAAGATGGTTATGACCTCCTCGTCGAGCCCCGGAGTGAGCCTGAAGCAAGAGGGCATCTCCTACATGGCTGCTGCGGAGCTGCCCTGTCTGGTGGTGAACGTGCAGAGGGGTGGACCTGGACTTGGCACCATACAGCCCAGCCAGTCGGACTACTTCCAGGCCACCAAGGGCGGCGGGCACGGAGATTACCATATAATAGTGCTTGCGCCCTCGTCAGTGCAGGAGATGGCTGACTTCGTGGACTTGGCTTTTCGTCTCGCTTTCAAATATCGCACTCCAGCCCTCATGCTGGCGGACGGCATAGTGGGGCAGATGATGGAGAAAGTGGTGCTGCCAGACTGGAGACCACGACGCACTGAGGAGGAGATAGTGAAAACCTGCCCCTGGGCAACCACAGGGTGCGCCCGCGGCAGAAAGCCTAACATAATAACCTCGCTGGAGATGGAGCCCGACGTGATGGAGCGCCGCAACATTCACCTGCAGGAGAAATATGCGGCAATACAGAGAGACGAGGTGAGGTATGAGGAAATATCCACAGACGACGCAGACTATCTGATAGTGGCGTTCGGCTCTTGCGCCAGAATAGCGCAGAAGGCGGTGGAGACGCTGCGTAAGGAGGGAGTAAGAGTGGGGCTGCTCAGACCCATAACGCTGTGGCCATTCCCCTCGGAGGCGGTGGCAAACTGTGCCGCACACACGAAGGGAGTGCTGTGCGTGGAGCTGAACTCGGGGCAGATGATTGAGGATGTGCGTCTGGCTGTGAACGGAGACGAGCCCGTCTACCACTTCGGCAGAATGGGAGGCGTGGTTCCAGACCCCGACGAGGTGGTGGCTGCACTGAAAGACAAGCTAATGAATGAAAAGTAAGCAAGTCATACACACACATAAAATGACAAAAGAAGACATCATAAAACCCGAAAACTTAGTCTACCAGAAGCCTGCGCTGCTGAACGACCACCCGATGCATTACTGCCCAGGCTGCAGTCATGGAGTGGCACATAAACTGATAGCCGAGGTTATAGAGGAAATGGGTATGGCGGAGAAAACCATAGCTATCTCCCCCGTAGGTTGTGCAGTTTTCGCATATAACTACTTGGACGTTGACTGGCAGGAGGCTGCCCACGGGCGTGCGCCAGCCGTGGCTACAGCCGTGAAACGCCTCTGGCCCGACCGTCTGGTGTTCACTTACCAGGGCGACGGGGACTTAGCGTGCATAGGCACGGCAGAGACCATACACGCACTGAACAGAAAAGAAAATATAGCTATCATATTCATAAACAATGCGATATATGGCATGACGGGCGGTCAGATGGCACCTACTACTCTGCTGGGGATGAAGACCTCCACCTGCCCCTACGGGCGCACCGTGGAGCTGCACGGATATCCGCTGAACATGACGCAGATAGCTGCCTCACTGAGTGGAACGGCTTACGTGACGCGTCAAGCGGTGCATACTCCCGCTGCTATAAACCACACAAAGAAGGCGATACGCAAGGCTTTCGACTATACCATGCAGGGAAAGGGCTCGTGCCTTGTGGAGATTGTGTCGGCATGCAGCGCGGGCTGGAAGATGTCGCCTCAGAGCGCAAACACGTGGATGAAGGAGCACATGTTCCCCTTCTATTCCTTGGGAGACCTGAAAGACGTTGAACACCAAGAGAAAGAAAAACAGACGCAGTCATGACACAGGAGATAATTATAGCAGGATTTGGCGGACAAGGTGTACTCTCGATGGGGAAGATGATAGCCTATTCCGGCATGGTGGAAGGGAAAGAAGTTTCGTGGATGCCAGCTTATGGACCAGAGCAGCGCGGAGGTACGGCAAATGTGACAGTGATTGTGAGCGACGAGCGAATCTCTTCGCCTGTTTTGAGCCGCTACGATACAGCGATTATCCTTAACCAGCCCTCGCTGGATAAGTTTGAAAGCAAGATAGTTCCAGGTGGAACGCTTATCTACGACAATTATGGCATAATAGCCCCACCTACACGCACGGACATAAAAATCTATAAGATTAACGCCATGGACGCTACCAATGAGCTGAAAATAAAGAAGGCTTATAACATGGTGGTCCTGGGAGCCCTGCTGAGCGTGTGCCCAGTGGCTACTGTTGAGAGCGTGCTGAAGGCTTTGCACAAGAAACTGCCTGAACGCCACCACAATCTAATCCCCATGAACGAGGAGGCGTTGCGTGTGGGCATGGGGCTGATAAAGCCAATGTGAGAGAGGAGTCATACTCATTTTTGTTTTTCATAATGTTAATATAGATGGGGAGAGCCTGGACCGTTGATGGTTCAGGCTCTCTTTTCTCTTATTGGCTAACGGGAGGTTTCTTCCTGTTATTCCTCGTGCGTGGGGCGGTGGTAGTCGGGACGGGGCGCATGCTCGCCTCGTTCAGTACGCTCGCCACGTTCAGGGCGCGGACGACGCTCCGGGCGCGGACGACGCTCACGCTCGGTATAGCCCTCTGGCTTCTCCAGCAGTGCGCGGCGTGAGAGCTTGAACTTACCAGTCTTGGCGTCAATCTCCAGGAGCTTTACCTTCAGGGTGTCGCCCTCCTTAATGCCCGCCTCTTCCACTGTCTCGAGACGCTTCCAGTCTATCTCACTGATATGGAGCAGTCCATCGCGCCCTGGCATAAACTCCACGAAGCAGCCGTAAGGCATAATGCTGCGTACGGTACCCTCGTAAACCTCGCCCACTTCAGGAATAGCGACAATCGCGCGAATCTTGCGAATGGCAGCATCTATGGCCTCCTTGTTCGGACCGCTCACTTGCACCTTGCCTACTCCTTCTTCCTCGTCAATGGCAATTGTGGCGCCAGTCTCTTCCTGCATTCCCTGTATAATCTTGCCGCCAGGCCCAATCACTGCACCTATGAACTCCTTCGGAATTATCAGTTGCTCGATGCGTGGCACTTGTGGCTTAAAGTCGGGACGTGGGGCAGGCAGCACTTTCAGCATCTCGTTGAGTATATGCTCACGGCCAGCTTTTGCTTGCATCAGAGCCTTCTCCAGTATCTCATAGGATAGACCGTCACACTTTATATCCATCTGTGTGGCTGTCAGCCCTTTAGGCGTTCCTGTGGTCTTGAAGTCCATGTCGCCCAAGTGGTCTTCGTCGCCCAGTATATCGCTCAGCACCGCATATTTGTCCTCTCCAGGGTTCTTTATCAGTCCCATGGCTATGCCGCTGACGGGGCTCGCCAAGGGTACTCCCGCATCCATAAGCGAGAGGCAGCCTGCACACACAGTAGCCATAGAGCTGGAGCCATTACTCTCAAGAATATCGGAAACAACGCGCACTGTGTAAGGGAAGTCGGCTGGAATTTGCCCTTTCAGCCCGCGCCATGCTAAATGGCCGTGACCTATCTCCCTGCGTCCCACACCACGCTGGGCTTTAGCCTCGCCAGTTGAGAAGGGTGGGAAGTTATAGTGGAGCAGGAAGCGCTGGTAGCTCTTGTCCAGCACGTCGTCTATCATTTTCTCGTCGAGCTTGGTGCCTAATGTGGTTGTTGCCAGTGACTGCGTCTCTCCGCGCGTGAAGATTGCGCTGCCGTGAGGCATTGGCAGGGGTGAGACCTCGCACCAGATTGGGCGAATGTCGGTGGTGTGGCGGCCGTCGAGGCGTATTCCCTCATCAAGGATGCAGCGCCTCATGGCATCTCGCTCCACATCGAAATAATATCTGTCAACCAGCCCGTTCTTCTCCTCCAGTTCCTCTGGCTGCATATCGGAGTGAGCCTCGGCATAGCGGGCTTTGAAATCCTCGCGTATCTTTTCGAAGGCTTCAGCGCGCTGGTGCTTCTCCAAAGCCTGGCGCGTAACGTCGTAGGCTGGCTGGTAGCACTCCTCGTGCACCTGCTTGCGGAGCTCCTCGTCGTTCACCTCGTGGCAGTACTCACGTTTTACGTCCGTTCCCAGCTCCTTCATGAGTTCCTTTTGCAGGCGGCACTGCGGTTTTATTGCCTCGTGGGCGGCTTTCAGTGCTCCGAGCAGGTCTTGCTCGCTCACCTCCTTCATCTCTCCTTCCACCATCATTATGTTTTCCTCCGTGGCTCCTACCATAAGGTCCATATCAGCCTCTTTCAGCTGGCCGAAGGTGGGGTCTATAACGTACTCCCCGTTAATGCGTGCCACTCTCACCTCCGAGATTGGTCCCTCAAAAGGTATGTCACTGGCTGCCAGTGCAGCGGAGGCTGCGAAGCCTGCCAGCGCGTCGGGCATGTCCTCTCCATCGGCTGAAAAAAGTATCACATTCACATACACCTCGGCATGGTAGTTGCTTGGAAACAGAGGGCGCAGGGCGCGGTCCACAAGCCGGCAGACGAGTATCTCGTCGTCATTGGCACGTCCCTCGCGTTTCGTAAAGCCTCCGGGGAAACGCCCCGCAGCGCTGTATTTTTCTCTGTACTCCACCTGAAGAGGCATAAAATCTGTTCCGGGAACGGCATCTTTTGCGGCACAAACAGTGGCCAGAAGCATGGTGTTGTTCATTCGCAACACAACAGCTCCATCGGCTTGTTTCGCCAATTTCCCGGTCTCGATGCTGATGGTCCTTCCATCAGGCAATTCGACTGTCTTCGTAATCACGTTCATCTAAATCTCTAATAATGTATATTATAAAACTGTGTATTGTATCTACCTCCTTGGCAAAAACGCTGCAAAGATACAAAAAAGAAAGGGAACAAGCAATGCAGCCCCAAGAAACTTGCAGAATAATGTTTTTTCGTAAAACGCGAACTTGCAAGCGCAAATAGGCTGGGGATGTGGCGAAACTCTAAGAAACCCATTTTGACACACCCTCATTTTCTTCTGTCATTCTTCCGAAGAAAAAGCTGCTTCCATTTGCTTTTTGCTCTCACTTGCACTAACTTTGCCACTTGACATGAGATACATGATTAGCGCAGCCTGTTGTGTGCTGCTTCTTTTCCTCACTGGCTGTGGGAGGGGACGGGAGAAATTTCACGTCGTTGGCCATATTTCTGGAGCCAAGGACACTGTTTTGTATTTTGAGCATTTGTCGCTCGAGCGTGGACCAGTCGCTGTGGATTCCGTAAAACTGGGGCAAAATGGGGACTTCTCCTTCAGCGGAAAACCTGCCGGAAATCCCGAATTTTATCGTCTGCGCATAGGAGACCAGCTCATAAACCTTTCTCTTGACAGCACCGAGTCCATCGAGGTCACTGCTTCGCTGGCGGACATGGCTTTGGGCTACTCGGTGAAGGGAAGCGGAAATTGCGACACAATACGCATTCTCAACCTCATGCTCCATGAGCTGACAGGGGAGTTGCAGCGCATCTCCGACGACCGCTCGCTCACGATAGCCGAGCGGGAGGACAAGATAAGCGAGCGGATTAAGGAATACAAGAATGAGGTGAAACTCACTTACATACAGAATCGCTACGACCAGGCCTCGTCCTACTTCGCCATGTTCCAGATGTATGGCGGCTCTCTCGTTTTCGACCCTGTGGGAGACGCCTCGGACGTGACGTGGTTCAGCGCCATAGCCAACGCCTGGATGGAGCGGTGGCCCGACAGCCCCCGCAGCACCAACCTCTGCAATATTGCCTTGCGAGGACATAAGAATACCCGCAGAATGGTGCTGGAGGTTAATCTCGACGATGAGAAGGTCTCAGAGACAGGCATTATCGATATGTCTTTTCCCGATATCAACGGAGAGGAGCGCCGCTTGAGCGACCTGAAAGGCAAGGTGGTGATGCTGGACTTCACAGCCTACTCACTTAAAAACTGCCAGGAGCGCACCATGGCCCTGCGCGCCCTCTATGACAAATATCATTCCCAGGGCTTCGAGATTTACCAGGTCTCCCTCGACGGCGACGAGCACTTCTGGAAAACCATGTGCCGCCAGCTTCCTTGGGTTTGTGTGTGGGACCGCGAAGGCACTGCCAACGACATAGTCAGCATCTACAACCTTCAGCAGCTTCCCACGTGGTTCCTTATAGACCGGAACTGTGACCTCGTTGGTCGTCAGGAGTTTATGGGCAATCTGGAGGAGGCTGTACAGAAGCTAATGTAGCGGCTGAAAGAAAAAATTGCGTAAAAGTTTGGGGCTTATCCGAATAATCCCTACCTTTGTTGCGTAAGAGTTTTACCCACAACGGTATTTGAGGGTTCTGGCAGGCATGCCTGTCGGGATTCTTTCTTTTTAACGTTTAACTGATAAAGAACTAAAATACAACGATATGGCTTATATGTCACAAAAGGGCTACGACAAACTGGTAGCCGAATTGCAGAGAATGGAGAGTGTGGACCGCCCTGCGGCAAGTGCCGCCATTGCGGAGGCGCGAGACAAGGGCGACCTCAGTGAGAACGCCGAGTACGATGCCGCCAAGGAGGCGCAGTCGAAACTGGAGACAAGAATCGCGAAGTTGAAACAGACCATCCGCGACGCGAAAATCATTGACTCCAAGAGCCGCGATGTCTCCACTGTGCAGATACTCGCCACCGTGGGACTGCGCAATGTCAGGAACAAGATGCAGATGAAGTACACCATCGTCAGCGAGACGGAGGCTAACCTGCGAGAGGGCAGAATCAGCGTTGCCACCCCCATAGCCCGCGGGCTGCTCGGCAAGAAGGTGGGTGAGATTGCAGCTATAAAGGTGCCCCAGGGCATCATTGAGCTGGAAGTCACGAGTATAGATTACGAGGATTAATGATAAAGCGATATGAGTATATTCAGTAAAATAGCAGCAGGCGAGATACCCAGCTACAAATGCGCGGAGGATGACCACTTCTACGCCTTTCTTGATATTAATCCCCTCACGAAGGGCCACACTCTCGTGATACCGAAGCGCGAGGTAGACTATTTCTTCGACCTCTCAGACGAGGAAATCTCCGCCATGCAGGTGTTCGCCAAACACGTGGCAGTCGCCATAAAGAAGGCGATTCCCTGTGTTAAGGTGGGTCAGGCGGTAATAGGCTTGGAAGTGCGGCACGCGCATATCCATCTTGTGCCCATGCAGCGTGAGGGAGACCTCAACTTCTCCAACAAGAAGCTCAGCCTTACAGCCGAGGAGATGCGCCAGACGGCAGATGCCATATTGGCGTCATTCAACGCCTGATTCCAATTGCGCGTCTGTCATCAGCCGCCTCACCGTAGCGCGCCCTTTGGGGCAGATGAGCAGCACGTCGCCCTCTTCTGCCACAAGGTAATCCGTCAACCCCTCGATTATGGCCATGCGCCCGTCTGACAGGCGTATCACGTTGCCGTGGCAGTTGTGCAGCAGCGTTCGGGTGTTCAGTGTCACATTGTCGTTCTCGTCGGCTCCCACTTTCAGCGTTGCCCATGTCCCAAGGTCAGCCCAACCGAAGTGGCAGCGGTGCACGCTCACGTTGTCGCTCCTTTCCATTATGCTCAGGTCAATACTCAAGTTGGGCAGCACACTGAAAAATTCGGGCAGGAATTTTGGGTCGGCAATCTCAGCGTCAGCCAGCATCTGTGGAATTTCCACCTGATACTCAGGCACAAGCTTATATATAGTGTCCAGCATCACTGTCACGTTGAAGGCGAACAGTCCCGCATTCCACAGGAACCCCCCGTCAGCCACAAACATCTCCGCAAAGTGCAGTTCTGGCTTCTCTGTGAAGCTCCTCACCGTGTAGAAGTCCTCCTCCCTCGCGTCGTCGTTCAGCTGTATGTATCCGTAGTTAGTCTCTGGTCTGGTGGGTTCCACTCCCATCACCACTATGCTCTCCTCCCTCGCCACGAAATCCAGCGCGTGCAGCACGTCGTCGCGGAAAGCCTCGTCGTTCTGTATCATCTGGTCAGCTGGCGAGACTAATATATTTCCCTTCGGGTTCAGTTTCGATATCACCACCGTGCCCCACGCCACCGATGCCAGCGTGCCGCGGTGCAGGGGCTCTTCCAGTATGTGCTCGTCGTCCAGCTGTGGCAGTTGCTCGTTTATCAGGGGAAGGTAGTCTACGTTCGTGCTCACGAATATATGGCTCTCTGGCATAAAGCGGGCAAAGCGGTCGTAGGTCTGTTGCAACAGTGTGCGCCCCACTCCGAAGGGGTCAAGAAACTGTTTTGGCTTCCCTTTTCTGCTCATGGGCCACAGGCGGCTCCCTATGCCACCAGCCAGGATTAGACAATAATCATTCTCGCTTGGATTCATATATTATTAGTTATTTGGTCATTACGTTGCGCTAATATACGCAATCTCTTCCAACCCACAAAGCCACTAACGTTTTTTAACTCAAAATGAATGAGAATACCTCTACAGCCCCGAGATGGGCTGAACAGTGTTAACCGCTTGTCCTTGGGCTGGCGGACGCGAAAACATTTATTTCCCAAAACGTTTCCTTCCTTTTAGACAAATTGTTATATTTGCCGCGCATTTACTTACATAACAGTGTACCAGAGAAATGAAGCGTTCCGTCATATTCACGTTTATTTGCTGCTGTCTGGCTCTCGTGGTGACTGCCGACACGTTGCCCACCAAGTTCTACGTATGGAGAAACGGCTCTGCCACAGAGCACCCCATCGGGCAGGGAGAGCTCACTTTTGCCGATGGTTCCGTCAGCATCGACGGGATAGTCTATTCCCTTGCCGAGATTGACAGTATCACCTTCTGCGAGCCTTCCGTGAACAGAGGCGACGTGGGAGATGATGACGAAGAGGACGACGAGGGCCTTACCGATGCTGACACGCTATATGTCACATACAGCAGCCAGAGCGCGGAGGTGACACCCCTGGTAAGCGGGGTTACCGCCTATGTGGAGGGAGCGGACGTAAGCATAACGAACGACATTACCGACCGCGAGCTTGTCTTCATCCTTCAGGGGCAGGCGGAGAGCGGCTCTTTTGTCTACGACGGCAACTACAAGACCACCCTCGTGCTTGCGGGGCTCACTCTCACTGGCAGCTCTGCCGAGGCTCTGAACATACGCGACGGAAAGCGTATCTCTCTGGTGCTGGCGGATGGCATGGAGAACACCCTCGCCGACGCGGCGCAGGACGGAGGGCAAAAGGCTGCTCTCTACACCAAGGGGCACATGGAGGTGAGCGGCGGTGGCACGCTAAACATCCGTGGCAACGTGAAACACGCCATCTCCACCAAGGAATACCTGCTCGTGAAGAAGACGGCTGGAGTGATAAACATCACAGGGGCTGCCTCCGACGGCATCCATGCCGAGCAGTATGTGCAGATAAACGGTGGGCAAATCACCATCTCCGGTGTGGGGGGCGACGGCATACAGGCAGAGCTGAAGGGGGATGGTTCGGAGGACGACGGAAAAATAATCGTGAAGGGAGGCACCATAGACGTGAGCCTCACCGCCGACGACTGCGCCGCGCTCAAGAGCGACTCCACCCTCCACATAAAGGACGGGTCTATAACCGTCTCCTCAACTGGCAGCGCAGACAAAGCGCTTAAGAGCAAGCTGAACGTCAGTGTCGAGGGTGGCTCGCTCAGCATCACCCAGAGCGGCTCATACATTGTGGAGGATGGCGACCCAAGTTACACCACAGGCATAAAGGCAGACACGGATATTGACATAACAGGAGGCTCCATCACCATAAACAACTCTGCCGACGCAGGCAAGGGAATAAGCGCCGACGGCGACCTGAGCGTCAGCGAGCTGGACGGAGTCGTCTCCCTCTCCCTCACCTGCACGGGCGAGGGCAGCGCTCTCGACACCAGCAAGACAGCGGGCAGTTCTTCCGACACGGATAAGTCATACGTCGTCTACGTAAATATCCCCTCCTCTTCTTCCTCTGGTGGCGGCATTGGCGGTGGAGGCATTCAGTCAGGCGCGTGGTCTGGCGTATACCTCTGTGACAGTTCGGGTGCTCAGGTGGCACAACTCACCCAGACAGTCACACTCCAAATTGGTAACACCCAGACTACGTTCTACGCCTACGACTTCGGGCAGAGCGACAGTGGGACGTACTATTTCGCCAGCGACAACTATAAGAGCCAGGCAGGCGGCATGGGCGGTAGCGGCGGCACTACTTACGCCATACGCTCCGCCACCTTCACGGGTCCCACCAGCGGCAGCCCCTATTTCTATGTTATCAGCAGCTCTTACACCACCAGTGGCACCACTCGCACCTACAGCATCAGCGACCAGACATCCACCTATTCCTCATACCTCTCTTCCTCATCTTCCTCCTCGTCTTCTAGAGGTGAGACCGTGAAGGCCACGGCTCTGAGGAGCGATGGTAACATCGCGCTCATCGGTGGTCGGGTAGAGATTTCCACCTCGGGAGCGGGCGGCAAGGGGATAAGGTGCGACGGCTCGTACACGCAGGGCGAGGCTGGGACAGGCGAGGGGCCGCAGCTCACAGTCACCACCACAGGCTCGCGCGTTTCCACCAGTGGCAGTTCTTCTAATTCCTCTGGCGGCGCTGGTAATTTTGGCGGTAATTTTGGCGGTAATATTGGTGGTAATATTGGTGGAGTTGGTAACATGGACAGCGGGAGCGGCGGCAGCGCCGCAAAAGCCATCAAAGCCAAGGGAGCGGCATACGTCTACGGCGGCACCACCGAGATTCAGACCTCGCAGGACGGAGCCGAGGGGCTGGAGAGCAAGACGGCTATATACATTGAGGGCGGGCAGCACTATTTCCAGTGTTACGACGACTGCCTCAACTCCGACGGGTCTATTGTTTTTGATGGAGGCATCACCGTCTGCTACAGCTTCGGCAACGACGGGGTCGACTCCAATGCCGGCACACGCGGTGCAATCACAATTGGTGACGGTTCAGTTTTCGCCTATTCCACCATAGGCAGCCCCGAGGAGGGCTTGGACTGCGACAGCCCCTCCAACATCTCCATCACCGGCTCTGGTATTGCCGTCTCGGCTGGCGGCTCGCAAAACGGCGGCGGCACCATATCGGGCGCGTCGCAGGGCTACGCTTTCGTCACCAGCTCCGTCAGTTACGCCACAGGGCGTTACTACACGCTCGCCTCCTCTTCGGGCGAGAACCTCGTCACCTTCCAGTTTGCCGCCAATTGCTCCAGCAGCCTCAGCCTATTCACCGCTCCCGGCATGGCGAGCGGCAGCCACTACACAATTTCTTACGGCACATCCGCCCCCACCGATGCCCTTACCTCATTCCACGGTCTTTGGCTGGGAAGCAGCGCTGCAGGCACTTCCAGCGTAACGTCCTTCACGGCAAAATAAGGGGGGCGTTCTCTGGTCGTCTCCGCGCGAATGGGGATTGGTCACAGCACGAGCTAAGGCGTGTCGCCACACTGATTCACGCCCGTCAGTGCGGTGACTGCGGTGCAGTGGTGAGTAGAACAACCTAATTGTTTTGTCAAAAGTCCAAAATCCATTATATAAGCACACGATGGAATGGATTTTGGACTCTTTTACATTTTGTCGGTGAATTAGCTTCGCTGAGGGTTTATCTTCG
>JAJPYT010000075.1 GCA_021204845.1 Prevotellaceae bacterium
CCGCCCGCGCCGATGGTACTGCTAGTTGTGGGAGAGTAGGTAGCCGCCGTTTTTCGGTAAGAGAGAGAGGAGTCCGTCCGCGGGTCAGATGCCCGGACGGGCTCCTTCTTGTTTATGTGCGTCCTGATTTTGAGGCGTGAAGCTGGATGTTTATGCTAAATCTGCTTTTTAAGTTGATACATAGTGATGCTTGTGAAATGCTTTTCGTATTATTTTGTAAATACGACTTTGCGCACACTCTCTTTTTTAGTATATTTGCACGTCTTTTGGTAAGAATCTGCGCGTGGAAGCGTTTTTTAAGACACATGCCTATTTGCTGGAGAACAGCCGTGCCCAGTTGCGTCGTGCGCTCATGGATAATATCAATTGGAATGATCGCCTGATTGGTATAAAGGGGAGTCGCGGTGTAGGGAAAACCACATTCCTGTTGCAGTATGCGAAGGAACATTTTGATGTTCACGACCGTAAGTGCTTGTATGTGAACATGAATAACTTCTATTTTCAAGGACAAAGCTTATCCTCATTCGCTGCAGATTTTTATCGTCAAGGAGGGTGTACTTTGCTTGTGGACCAAGTGTTTAAAGATCCGAATTGGAGCCGTGAGTTGCGCTTGTGTCACGACAACATACCAGGCTTGCAGATTGTTTTTACTGGCAGCAGCGTGATGAACCTCAATGATGATAACCCAGAACTACGAGGTATAGTCAGCGGTTATACTCTTCGGGGGCTTTCTTTCCGTGAATATCTGAATTTGAAGGAGGGTATTGGTCAGCAACCTGTGACTCTGGAAGAAATTCTTAATAATTATGCCCGCATAGCCGCGACGGTGACTAAACTCTGCGATCCATTAAAGTTATTTGAAGACTATCTTCATCGTGGCTATTATCCTTTCTTGTTAGACAAGCCTGACCATTCGGAATACCTCTTGAAGATAATGAACATGATGATTGAAGTGGATATTCTGATGGTGAAGCAGATAGAACTTAAATATTTGAGCCGAATAAAGAAATTGCTGTATTTGCTGGCTTTAGGAGGTAATACAATACCAAATATCAGCCAGTTGGCAAAGGAGATAGGTACAAGTCGCACTACGGTGATGAATTATATCAAATATCTGAGCAACGCCCGTCTCATAAACGTGCTGTACAGGCCAGGGGCAAGCGGCACGAGGAAGCCAATGCGCATTATGATGCACAATCCTAATCTGATGTATGCCATCCTGCCTTACAAGGTGAACGAACAGGAACTCTTCGAGTGCTTTTTCCTGAACGCTTTGCGTCCGTCGCACGAAGTGAGCATTGGAGATCGCTTATGCAATTTCCTGGTAGACGGCAAATATCGGTTCCGCATAGTTGAGGAAATGCCTAAGCGTAAGTCGAGCAAGGTTTATTATTTGATGCACGGCATGAGCAGATTGTGTAACGATCAGATTCCCTTGTGGATATTTGGACTTTTATACTAAGAGAAAAAATAAACGAAGAGTACGTTAAACTAAAGTTATTATGGCTAAAGAAAAGAAATTTGTGACATGGGATGGCAACACCTGCGCAGGACATGTGGCATATATGTTCAGCGAAGTGGCTGCCATCTACCCCATCACTCCCTCATCTCCTATGGCGGAGCATGTTGATGAGTGGGCCGCTCAAGGGCGCAAGAACCTTTTTGGCGACACAGTAATGGTACAGGAAATGCAGAGCGAGGCAGGAGCGGCAGGTGCTGTTCACGGCTCGTTGCAGGCAGGTGCTCTCACTAGCACATTCACCGCCAGTCAAGGTCTGTTGCTGATGATTCCGAACATGTACAAGATTGCTGGCGAGTTGCTTCCAAGCGTGTTCCACGTAAGCGCTCGCACGGTTGCCAGTCACTCCCTGTGCATTTTCGGTGACCACAGCGATGTGATGGCGTGCCGCCAGACGGGTTTTGCAATGCTGGCAGAAGGAAGTGTGCAGGAAGTGATGGATTTGAGTGCCGTTGCCCATTTGGCTGCTATTGAGGCACGTGTTCCTTTCATCAACTTTTTCGACGGTTTCCGCACATCGCATGAGTATCAGAAGGTTGAACTCATAGAGGAAGATGATGTGAGAGATTTGGTTAACCAGAAAGCTTTGTCTGAGTTCCGCCATCGAGCTCTCACTCCAGAGCATCCGCAGGCTAAGGGAATGGCAGAGAATCCTGAGACATTCTTCTCTCATCGTGAGAGTTGCAACCGCTATTACGACGCTGTGCCAGCTATTGTCGAGAAATATATGGCAGCTATTAGCGAGCGTACTGGCAGGAAGTATGACCTCTTCTCCTACTATGGTGCTGAAGATGCCGATAAAGTAATCATTCTCATTGGCAGCGCCAGTGAGGCAACGCGTGAGGCCATTGATTATGCTAATGCTAATGGTAAGAAGTACGGTCTGGTCAGTGTCCATTTGTATCGCCCGTTCAGCGTTGGGCATCTGCTTAAGGCTGTGCCAGCCACTTGCAAGCGCATAGCCGTGCTCGACCGCACTAAGGAGCCAGGCAGCAATGGAGAGCCTCTGTTGCTCGATGTTAAGGGCGCTTTCTATGGAAGAGAGAATGCTCCACTCATCGTTGGTGGTCGCTACGGTCTTGGTTCAGCCGACGTTACGCCTACCATGATACTTGGCGTTTACGAGAATCTGGAACTTCCCCAGCCAAAGAATCACTTCACAGTAGGCATTGTTGATGACCTTACTTTTACTTCTCTGCCTGCAAAGGAGGAGATGGCACTTGGCGGTAAGGGTATATTCGAGGCCAAGTTCTTCGGTTTAGG
>JAJPYT010000053.1 GCA_021204845.1 Prevotellaceae bacterium
GGACACCATCGTGCTGTGTGCAGACCAGGGCTGTAGCCATGATGACAGTTCCTGCGATGCATGGCTGGGAGAGGATATCGCTTCATTCGCCATCTATGACGGTGCTTGCTTCTTCCTGGCCACGGACGGGGAGGGCAGCAGCTGCCAGGAATGCTCCCTGGAACGTCTGGACTGGACGACCGGCAAGAGGACGACCCTGGCCCAGTGGTCCGTCCCAGATGACGATGCATGGATCCAGGTGACGAACGATACGATTGCATATGGGTATGCCTATCTCTCTGTACAGACCTATCATTATGAGACGGCCGGCGAGGGAGACAGCCTGTATATGGAAGATGTCCTGGACGGCTGGACCATCGTTCGTGTGGACCTGGAGACCGGGGAACAGGAGGAGATCATGGCCCCGCCGCTTAAATGGATCGGCTGCAACGTCCTCTGCGCATCGGAAGACGATGCGGTCATCTTCACCTATCGTGAGCCGGATGACCTGATCCAGCCAGAGGACTATGACGATGAGGATCTCACCTACGGCCAGTATGAACTGCATCAGCGGATCACCCAGCTGCTGTGCTATGACCTGGAGACCGGTACTACCACGACTATCGCTGATACGGAGACGGACGGGTATCTCATGACCGTCGACCCGAACATGTCATATAGGACCAAAGTGCCCTATGCCCTCCGGGGAGAGGATGATATGAGCCTCTACGTCTATGACGTGCAGACAGGGGAGAGCCAGCTCATCGTCACAGCACCGACCATCTACAATTATTGGGCTCTGGATGGCAAGGCTTTCTGGATGACCCGGGACGATGCAGGCGAGATCGATATTTACTACCAGGATCTCACGACCGGCACCACGGTCCATCTGCCCAATAAGGGGGATCGGCAGTATATGGAATGCAGCATCATGGCCGAAGGCGATGCGTACTTCTTCGCCACAGAGCTCGGCTCGCAGCCCATATCCAAAGAAGCGTTCTATCAGGAGACCTACTGAGGGCGGTGACGGGATGGAACTGAAGATATGCGGCCTGAAAAAACGATACGGCCAAAAGCAGGCGCTCAAGGGCGTGGATGTCACCATGACGGAAGGGATATACGGCCTGCTTGGCCCCAACGGGGCCGGCAAGAGCACTCTTATGAACATCCTGACCGGCGTCCTGGAGCAGAGCGCCGGTGAGATCTTGCTGGACGGGCAGGATATCCGCACCATGGGGAAGGCCTTCCGGGCCAGGATCGGGTATATGCCCCAGCAGCAGGCGTTTTACCTGAGCTTCACAGCGGAGCAGTTCCTGTATTATATCGGTTCCCTTCGCGGGCTGGACCGCAAGGTGACGGCGGAGCGCATCCGCTGGTCCCTGGAGCTACTGGGCCTGTGGGACGTGCGGAAGAAACGGATCCGGACCTATTCCGGCGGTATGCGCCAGCGCCTTCTATTGGCCCAGGCGGTCCTGGCAGACCCGGATATCCTGGTCCTGGACGAGCCCACCGCAGGGCTGGACCCGAAACAGCGCATCGCCGTGCGCAACCTGATCTCTGAGATCGCCATCCACAAGATCGTCCTGATCTCCACTCATGTGGTGTCGGACATAGAGTACGTATCGAAAGAGCTCATCCTGCTTTCGGACGGGAGCGTGCTGCGCCAGTCCACGGCCCGGGAACTGACGGCAGAACTGGAAGGGCAGGTCTGGGAAGTGACCACGGAGGGCGACCATGTGAGCGAAGCGGCGTCTCTGGGGCAGGTGTGCGGCATCGCATCCTCCCCTGCGGGGGTGACCGTGCGGCTGCTGTCTCCCGTGGAGCCTGCTATGAAGCCCTGTGCCTGTGTCCGGCCTACCCTGGAGGACGTGTACCTGCACTGGTTCGGAGATGAGGCGGGACTATGAGATATGAGCTCCGAAAGATCGTCTCCAGCCGGGCCATGGTCCTGGTGATGGTCTGTGCGGTCCTGGTGAACGCCTGGCTCTTCTGGCAGCGTGCCATGTCTCCCTGTACGAAGACCGGTATACGTTCCTGGACCTGAAAGAAAAATACGATACGCCTCTGGAAGACCTGGAGGCAGAGATGGAGGACCTAGAAGAGCAGGTGGATGAGATCCAGCAGCAGGAGGGCTATACCGCTGCGGACCTGGCAGATGACACGCTGGTCACCTGCAGCATGGTAGATGAGCGGCTACTGGACCAGGATGTGTACATGCGCAAGACGGAAGTGCTGAACTATCCGGAGCACCTGGGGTCCCTCCTGAGGGAGATCGATCTGAAGGTCGCATCCGGCCTCTTCGGGACAGAGGGGAGCTTTCAGGTCCGGTCCCTGGAATACGGACGGCAGATGTACGCAGCCCTGGAAGATGTGGACGTGACAGCGGAGTTCTCCGGGGGCATCGAGGTGCTGACAGGCTGGAAGACCTATCAGGGGATGACCTATGACGGTACTGAGCTCACGGAGAGCTGGTCCGAGACCGGGGCCTGGCGCATGACGGATCTGCTCTTCCTCTTCTTTGCGCTGGCGGGAGGGCTGGTGCTCATGACCCAGGAGAGACAGGACGGGATGTTCCTGCTGCTCCGGCCTATGAAGCGGAGCCGGGCCCATCTCTTCCTCATTCGATATGCCGCCATGACCGTGCTGGTCCTGGTGGGATGGCTCCTGACCTATGGGGCGGATCTTCTGATCTCCGGCTGCACTTTAGGCTTTGGAGATCTGTCGCGCTCGATCCAGAGCGTGTACGGCATGGAGGACGTCCCTTATGCCTGGTCCGTGGGACGGTATCTTGTGTAT
>JAJPYT010000090.1 GCA_021204845.1 Prevotellaceae bacterium
CCTTCTAGACCTCACACGTGAACGTATGGGCGACTTGAATCGGGAACTCATTGGCGACCGCCAAGGGGTACGCATTGTCGGCAGTCGGGGGGTACTCATTGTCTCTAACACATGATAATTAATGAAGAAATATATCAGAGAATCTCTGAATTAATGTTTAACCAAATCAATTAACTTACAACTATGGCAATCGAGCTGTACATCAAGAGCCGAAAGGTATCAATCGGCAACCGTGCAGGGCAGACGCTCTACTACGGCACACAGAAACAGGCGCAGCACATGACCAATGACGATGTGATAGAACACATCGTGGCTGCAACCTCGCTCGCCAAGGGTGACGTGCGCAACGCACTGACCAGCCTGGCAGAGGTAGTGAATGAGGCACTAAGGGACGGCAGGAGCGTGGACCTGGCGGAATTAGGCAATCTGAGGGTTGAGGTAACCACCAAGATGATGGATACCCCCGAAGAGGTGACAGTGGCTAACGCCGTGAACACGCCCAAGATTCGCTTCACCCCCAAGGCTGCCATGATGGCTGCCGCCAAGAGTGTGCAGATCACAGTGGACCACTCGTTCGGCAGTAACGCGGTAGACTCGTCGTCGGGCGCTGACGGAAGCGACCAGACTGGCTCAAGCGGCAATGACAACGGAGGCTATCACGAACTGAATTAGTCCCGAGACTCTATCATGAAGGGGCGGATGGCATAAGGTCATCCGCCTCTTTTGTGTTCTATGTGAATGAGATTACCGGAAATGCCAACCTTCTGGCTCGGAGGTGAAGCTCACTTTCTCGCCTGTGGAGGGGTGAATGAATTGCAGATAATCGGCATGGAGAAAGAGGCGGCTGGAGGGCTTGCCATAGAGAGCGTCGCCCACTATGGGGTTGCCGAGACCCTGGGGATGGGCAGCATGGAGGCGAAGCTGGTGGGTACGCCCCGTGAGCGGCCAGAAATATACTGTGCTTGGGTCGGTGGCGCTTGCCCTATAACGCGTCACTGCCCTGCGGCCGTGGCGCCCGCTCACCATCTGGCGAGGGCGGTCGGCAGGGTTGGCACAGAGCGGCAGGGATATCTCTCCCTCCGCCCCAGCCAGCAAGGGACGCTGCAAGCGGGCGACATAGCGCTTGACAACGGTGTGGCGCACGAACTGCTCCTGCAAGCGGTGATAAGCCTCCCAGCCAAGAGCCAGCACCATAAGTCCGCTCGTAGCCATATCGAGGCGGTGCACTATAAGGGGTCCGCTGCACCGGGGGAGCAAGCGCTCTATCTCGCTCCTCACCGAGGGCAGAGAGAGTTTGCCTGGCACTGAGAGCATGCCGGCGGGCTTCACCACTACTGCAATGTCGGCATCCTCATAGATTATGCGCATACGCTCCGCCAAGAGGGAGTATTCCCGAAGGAGCGGGTTGTCGTCCACCGCCAAGCCCTGAAGCATCCACGCGAGAATGGGTCCGCACTTAGCCTGGCACGAGGGATAGAAGTTGCCCTCCACACGCGCCTCGTCCTTGGGCGACTCGCCCATCCAGAACTCCGCCATGCACAGGGGGCGGAGGCCATGGGCGTAGGCGTATTGCAAGAGTTTGGGGGCGCAGCACTCGCCAGCTCCAGCGGGCGGGACGGCAGGGCTGAAGATTTCGCCCAGCGAGAGGCTCTCGCCCCTGGCATTGAGGAAGGTAAAGCGGGAGAAGAGCCATTCCTGAAGGCGGGCGCTGCGGCGCATGCGCTCGTCACGCAGTGCCTGCGCCCCAGCCTCCAACCGCGCTATTTCTCCCTCCACGGCGGCTAGCCTTTCCCTCCAGCGCACCTTCGCCCGGTGTATCTCGGCGTTCAGATATTGGCTTCGCCCCACATCGGGCGCCCGCTCTCCGCTCCTCTTGCGCTCCCGTGCCTCCTCTATCTCTTGGTCAGCCTGTAGCCTTAGGGCGGCAAGGCGGTCACGCAGGAGCTGAAGTTGGGGGTGAAGCTGGGCATCCAGTCTCCCAATCTCCTTGTTAATCAGACTTATTTCCCTCTCCTCTTGCTGGAAATGACAATCGGGGTCGTGCAAGTCGAATACCGGGGGAACGAAGAAACCTACATCTCCACGACCGCATAGAGTGCCTGAAAAGGCGGCGAGGTAAGCCCCATCCACCACCAGTACACCTAACATTTTACCTTGCCGCAGGTCGGCCTGCCATTCAGGATGCAAGAGAATCTCCTGCCGCAAGCGCCCCACAGCCGCCACACACAAGGGGTGGGCAGTGTAACAGAAAGGACAGGTGAAACGGGAAGGGGGCGGCTCCCCCACACAGGGGAGAGGATGGATACGGGACGAGTCAGTTGCGGACATGCACATCCCTCTGCGGGAACGGAATCTCTATGCCGTTCTTGTTCAGCGTGTCATAGATAATCTCCTTCACACGGCCCGTGAGCCCTATCTGCTCCTCCACAAGCATCCATAGGCAAGCCACCAAGTCTACACTGCTGTCGCCAAAGCCAGAGAACGCCACCGTGGGCGGGGTGCCAGACTGTATGAGCAGACGGCCGCTACGCCCGCGCTCCTCGCAGATAGGGGCAAGCGCCTCGGTGATGTGCTTGCGCACCTCAGCCACATCCGTGCCGTATGCCACGCCGAAAGGTATCTTGGTGAGCTCGTATAGATGGTTGCGGGTGCGGTTCTTGAAGTTCTTGCTGAAGAGGGCGCTGTTGAGGAACGCTATCACGCAGCCGTCGGCAGTGAGAATCTGGGTGCTCTGGTATGTGATACTATCGACGCGGCCCATAACCCCGTCACACTCGATATAGTCTCCCACACGCAAACGCCCGGTCATAAGGGATATGCCATAGAAGAAATTCTCCAATATGCTCTGCATGGCAAAGCCGACACCAGTAGCCAAGCCAGCGCCCACAATGCTTATGCCGCTACGTGGGACTTGCAGCATCACCATTGCCTGGATAATGTATAGCCCCCAACATAGGATGGCTATCACGTTGTTTGCCATAGTGGTGTTGAGCGTCTCCCCTGGCTTAATCCTTGCCAGACGGAAGCTATGGTAGATGCTGTGAATGGCATAATTGATGTACTTGAACACGAACCAGAGCGAGACCACCAAGGTGAGCTTGCCGAGGGAGACCTGGATTAGCCCCTCCTGGTCGATGAAATTAACCATGAAGATGCGCACGAACATATCTCTCATCTCGAACACTCCGCCTGCCTGGTAGACGCTGAGAAGCACCGAGCCCACGGCAAAGACAGGGACAAGGGTCATGTTCACGAAATCGTAGAACCACGTCTTGCCGAAGTGCTTGCCCTGCCTCATCTCCTTGGAGAGCGTTTCCAGCATTTTCTCCCCGTTCTTACCCTTATGCAGGGCTTCCCTTAGCTCCGGCTTGATGCGGAATACGAGGCGGCGGCTCTCATACATATTCATGAGGTCGTAGATGCAAGTCACAGTCATGATGGCGGCAAGCTGGAAGGTCCACCATATCATAATCTGCACTGCCATGAGCGTGTAACCCACCCAAGCCACGACGCAGGTGACAGCCATAACGGCAGAGGAGATGTGGGCATAAGTCTTGTCAAGCGCCGGCAAATAAGAGGCGTGCCTGCCAGAGACAAAGAGCTGCCATGCCGTGAAGACAAGCAACACGGCAGGATAGATGAGATTGGCTATGAGCGTGGGAATGAGCACTATGCGGAACAGGATGACCACAAAGGCCATAAGCAGGAGAGGGGTGTAAACTATGGCGGCATGGCGCATCTGCTCTCCGCGCAGACGGATATAGAGCGAAAGGAAGATGACCTCCAAGAGCCATGCCAGATTAATGACAAGACCTGTGCCCATCTGGATGAAACTACGGCTGGTCTGCGAACGCACTACCATGATGATAACGGCAAACAACGCTATGCCTACCACGTTGTTGAGCATGCTGCGCTTGAGGCGGAACTCTGGGGTGCGCCACTTCTTGGGCAACAGCCAGCGCAGCACGGCATAGGATATAGCCAAGGCAATGGCAAGATAGAATACGATGAACACGCTCATGAACAGCACTGGAGCGCCGCGCCATTCGGAATAGCCGACATCGTGCCCCTCGAGCGGCTGGTACTTGCTCTCGAAGGTGCTCTTTATGCGGCTGAGATATGTGGGCAGGTGCGCCAACACCGAGAAGTAGTTGGTGTCCCCGTCACGGAAGATGTTGTCTTGCAACACCTTATAACGCGACTGGGCAAAGGTGTTAAGCTTCTCCACCTTCTCCTGCACGCTGATATAGTAGATACTCTCCTCTTCCATTGCGGTGAGCAGTTTCTGTAGGTTGCCCACCATGGCCTCCGCATACTTCACGCAAGCCTCGCGGTCAAGCAACTGCTGACCCGACAGATAGAGGGGCTCGCCGTCCTCCCCTTCAGTAACGGGGGGAGCGGAGAGCAGAGTGTCGGCGGCGGCAGCCACAGTGGCTGTGTCGCGTGCGGCTGAGGCGGCATTGAGGCTGTCCATCACCGAGTGAAGAGAATCTATGGTTGCCATGAGCACGCTGTCTTTCTCGCTCATCACATGGGCTTCGGTGATGGAGTCGCCATACATGGGCGGGATGCCCCTTAGCGTGTGCACAAGGTCGGTATATCGCTCTATCTCACGCTCCATTTGTGCCGTCGCCTGGGTATAGCGTGTCTTGCTGCCACTGGTCTGCCGCTTCTGCAACTGGCGGTATAGCGATGTGGCCTGCTGGCAGGCGTATGCCATGTCGAAGATGTTCTCCGTGGACTGGGAGTAGAGCATGAGCCCAATCTGCTCGCACTGTGTCATATAACTTACAAGCTGCTCGTGCTGCGACTGCGCCTTCTCCTCGTATGAGGCAATTATCTGCTGCTGCTGCTCATAGTCGGCTGCAAGCTCGGCACGCAACACGCCAAGGGTGCGTGCCAGGTCTTTCTCCTTCAATACTGCCCACGAGTGCATGGAGGCAAGCATGCACAATAGTAGAAATATGGTTAACCGTTTCATAATGTGTTATATATGCCTTTCTATTTCGTTAAAGTCCAACTATAGCCGTCCTTCGTGTCCTTCACCTCGAAGCCCAATGCCGAGAGGCGGTCGCGTATCTCGTCGCTGAGCGCCCAGTTTTTCTCCGCCTTCGCCTGTTGGCGCCGCTCCAGAACCATATCTACCACCTTGCCGAACGCCTCCTCACGCGCCTTGTTGCCGCTGGCTGTGTCCTCTGTAAGACCGAGGATATCGAAGGCGAATGTGTGGAACAATTCTATAAGTGCCTGCGCCGTCTCCGCCTTTATGCTGGCTTTCTTGTCGCAGAGGGTGTTTACTGTGCGGCAAACGTCGAAGAGGTTGCTTATCACTATTGGGGAGTTTAGGTCGTCGTTCATAGCGTCGTACAGCCTGGCGCGTAACTGGTCCACCACAGACATTTCCACCATTGGCTGCCCCTTCACCTTCTGCCCCTCGGCGAGGCGTTGCAGCTTCTTCCAGCCGTCCATCAGCCTCTGGTAGCCCTTCTCCGCCGCTTGCAGCGCGTCGTTGCTGAAGTCTACTGTGGAGCGGTAGTGGGCTTGCAGGATGAAGAAGCGAATGGTCATGGGCGTGTAGGCCTGCGAGAGCAAGGGATGAGAGCCGCTGAAGAACTGCGGCAGGGTGATGAAGTTGTTGTAGGATTTTCCCATCTTCCTGCCCTCTATGGTAATCATGTTGTTGTGCATCCAGTATTTCACCATCTGGTCTCCCTGGCTTGCCACAGCCTGCGCTATCTCACACTCGTGGTGGGGGAAAATGAGGTCCATGCCTCCGCCGTGAATGTCAAAGTGGTTTCCGAGATATTTCCTCCCCATGGCGGTGCACTCGCAGTGCCAGCCTGGGAAGCCGTCGCTCCAGGGGCTGGGCCAGCGCATTATATGTTCGGGCTGGGCAGCCTTCCAGAGGGCGAAATCCGCCTGGTTCTTCTTCTCCCCCACTCCAGCGAGCTCGCGGCTGGCATCCTTTATGTTCTCAAGCGAGCGGCCGCTAAGTATGCCATAATGGTGGTCTTTGTCGTACTTTTCCACGTCGAAATACACACTGCCATGGCTCTCGTAGGCATATCCGTTTTTCAGTATCTCGCTCACCAGCTGCTCCTGCTCTATTATATGTCCCGTAGCCCGCGGCTCTATGCTTGGCGGCAGACAGCCAAGGGCGTTCATGGCATCCTCGAACTTGTTGGTGTAGAATTGTGCCACCTCCATGGGTTCGAGCTGTTCCAGCCGCGCTTTTTTCGCTATCTTGTCCTCTCCCTCGTCAGCGTCGCGCTCCAGATGCCCCACGTCGGTGATGTTGCGCACGTAGCGCACTTTGTAGCCCTGGTGCAAGAGATAACGGAAAAGGAGGTCGAACGTTATGGCTGGACGAGCATGCCCCAAATGCGCCTCGCCATAGACTGTAGGACCGCACACGTACATGCCCACACGCCCCTCGTGCAGCGGGCTGAACAGTTCCTTCGTGCGGGAGAGTGTGTTATAAATGAGTAGTGGCTGTATAGTAGTCATTTTCTTCTTGTGATAAATAATGCTGTGTTATTAATTCTTGTCTTCCTCAATCAGCCGCAGCAGGTGCTCCACGGCTTCGCTCTCTGGTATGTTCTTCTCCACACAGAGCTTGCCTTTGTAAAGGGATATGTGCCCACGCGCTGCCCCCACATAACCATAGTCGGCGTCTGCCATCTCGCCCGGACCGTTCACTATGCAGCCCATGATGGCAATCTTTTTGCCTCCTTGCAGGTGAGCCGTGGCGGCTTTTATCCGTGCCACCGTGCCTTCGAGGTCGTAGAGTGTGCGGCCGCAGCCTGGGCAAGAGATATATTCCACCTTGCTGAAGCGTGCGCGTGCCGCTTGCAAGATGGAGAGACCGAGCTGCTCGTCGGGTGTTACTATGCCGTCTGCCAATCCGTCTATGAACAGCACGCCAAGCTCAATTGCGGCATGCACAGGATTGGTATCTTCATGGTAAACAAGCACGGGATTGCCAAGCCCAAGGTTCATAAGAGCGAAAACAAGCGCGCGATGCTCACCCAGAGCGTTGCAGGTACGGGGGCGGCTCACCACTATAGTCTGCGGATTAGCCCTCAGCCACTCCGCCACTTGGGCATTGAAAGTGAATGGGTTAAGCACAACGGCTCCCTCCACTGGAATCTCCGTCAACACAACTGGCACCTGCCCTCCGCCTATATCGCCCACGCTGGTGGTCTCCCGCCTCTCAGGGCAAAGCCAGTTATATTTCTCTGGTATACGCACATCATCTGGAATAGGCAGGTCCGCTCCCTTGCGCACGTTGGTCACATAGTCCACAATGTCTCGTGCCACGGGTATCTCATGCTCTGGCGCCTCGCTCAGGCTCACGCGTATGGTGTCGCCCATCCCGTCCATCAGCAGCGCCCCTATGCCCACGGCGCTCTTTATGCGCCCGTCCTCGCCCTCTCCAGCCTCGGTGACCCCAAGGTGCAGGGGGAAAGCCATGCCCTCTCGTGTCATGGCGACTGCCAGCAGCCTCACGCTACGAACCATAACCACTGTGTTAGAAGCTTTTATGCTCACCACCACGTTCATGAAGTTCTGCCTCACGCATATCCGCAGAAACTCCATGCACGACTCCACTATCCCCTCTGGCGTGTCGCCATAGCGGCTCATTATGCGGTCGGAGAGGCTGCCGTGGTTAACTCCTATTCGCAGGGCTGTGCCATGCTGTCGGCAGATGTCGAGCAGAGGCACAAAGCGGTCCTCTATTTTCCGCAGCTCCGCGGCATATTCCTCGTCGGTGTAGTCAAGATGTTTAAACTGCCGTGCCGCATCGGTGTAGTTGCCCGGATTTATGCGCACCTTCTCGCAATAGAGAGCCGCCACCTCAGCCACATGGGGATTAAAGTGCACATCTGCCACCAGCGGCACCATGCACCCCGCCTCTCTCACCTGGGCGTTAATCTCCCTCATGTTCTCAGCCTCACGCGTGCCTTGTGTGGTCAGCCGCACATATTCCCCTCCCGCCTCCGCAATGCGCAACGCCTGTGCCACGCTGGCTTCAGTGTCCATCGTGGAGGTGGTGGTCATAGATTGCACACGCACGGGATAGTAACCGCCCAAGGGCGTGTCTCCCACCTGTACTATATGGCTGAAACGGCGACGGTAGTTAAACAGGTTCAATTCGTCTTATATTTATATTTCACTTCTGCCAGTTCGGCATTGGCTTTCACTATTTTCTCCTTCAGCCCTGCTTTGTAGGCGGCGAGGCGGCTATGCACGTCGGCATCGGAGAGGGCAAGCATCTCAACTGCCAAGATTGCTGCGTTCAGCGCCCCGTTCACACCAACAGTGGCAACAGGAATTCCTGGGGGCATCTGCACTATGCTGAGCAAGGCATCAAGCCCGTCGAGCATGCCTTTAATAGGCACGCCTATCACGGGAATTGCCGTGTTGGCTGCTATCACCCCTGGCAATGCGGCAGACATGCCAGCGGCGGCTATCACCACTCTTATGCCCCGTTCCTCTGCCTCACGGGCGAACTGCTCCACCTGCTGCGGTGTGCGGTGAGCCGAGAGGGCGTTTATCTCGAAGGGAATCTCCATCTCGTCTAAAAACTTGGCAGCTTTCTCCATCACGGCGTAGTCGCTCGTGCTGCCCATGATAATACTTACCTTTGCATTCATATTCTCATATTAACGATATACCCAACAGTCCGCAACCTATGCCTACCCACGTGCCTCCGAGCACCTGCCACAACGAGTGCTGGCGCAGGAGCATGCGGCTCGTGTTTACCAGTCCGCTCAATATGATAAGGCCGCACAGCCACCAGACGGGGTTGAAGCCGAAGAGCGAGGCATAAACCGCCAGACCGCCTATTGTGGCTCCAACGGCGGCGGAATGCATGCTTATTTTCCACCACAGAGTTATCAGGGCACAGATATATTGCAGACAGATTGAAATCACTATCACCAGCATCATGAACGAGGGCAGGCTCAGTCTCCACACAAAGTAGAGGCACAGCAAGTAACAAAATATATGTATCCCGTAGGGCACCACCCGCTTGCGTCGCTCCCTCAGCTGCTGGCGGCTCAGCCCCTTCGACTTGCGGTAGACCCACACTCCCAAGAGCGGAATGGCGTAGGTGAACAGGAAAACCAACAGCATAACGTAGAGCCTATAAAGCACAGGCAGGTGGCGCAAGAAGGTGAAATTCAGGAACAAAATGAATATCACTGTAGGATAATAATTAGGGCGGAACACGGCGCTCAGCACACGTGCGCCCACAAGCATCCATCGCCTCACGCTATACTCCACCTCGCTCTGCTCCAGCGCGTAATTTCCGTTCACCTCCCTTGTCTCTGTCATCTCAGTCTGCTTTCGGGTATTCCCAGTTGAGTGCGGTATTTTGCCACAGTGCGTCGCGCCACGGTGTAGCCCTTGCCGCGCAACAGAGCCACCAGTTTCTCGTCGCTCAGCGGGTGGCGCTTGTCTTCGTGGTCCACCAAGTCTTTCAGGGCTTGCAGTATGTTGCGCACCGACACCTCGTCACCGTTTTTCACAGCGGCGGAGGTGAAAAACCAGCGCAGCGGATAAGTCCCATGGTCAGTTTGCACGTATTTGCCGTTAGTCACGCGGCTCGTGGTGCTTATGTCCAGCTTCGTCAGTTCCGACACATCCTCCAGCTTCATGGGCCGCAGCAGCGTCTCGTCTCCAGTAAGGAAGAATGGGCGCTGCAATTTTATTATAGCTTTCATTGTCAGCAACATAGACCTCCGCCTTTGGGCTATGGAGTCTATAAAGAGCTGCGCGCTTGCCACCCTGTCTCGCAGGTAACGCATCGCCTCGCGGTCTTCCTTGGTCACCACGGGCATCTGCAAGCTCACCTCGGCATCAGGGCTTAGAGTTAATACGGGGAGGTCTCCCTCGTTCAGGCTAAGCCGCAGGCGGCCCTCCTCGTCCTGTGTGACCACAAAGTCTGGTGTCACGGTGCGGCTGTCCTCGCTATGCCCCCTGCCCACGCTCATGCCCGGTTGCGGAGTGAGCCGCTGCACCCTGCGCCTAAGTTGCTCCAGCTCGTGGTCGTCCAGTTGCATGGCGGCTTGTATTTTTCCCCACCGCATGTGGCTGAAATCGTCCCAATTGTCTGTGAACAGGCTCAGCAGCTCGTCGCGGTTCTTTCCTTTGTAATGGCGGCGCGCCTGCAAAATCAGGCATTCGCGCACGTTTCGCGCCCCCACTCCCGCCGGCTCCATCTGCTGCACCACGTCCACGAGCAAATGCTCCAGTTCCCTGCTGTTGGTCTGCACGTCTTGGTAGATGTCAAGCTCGTCGGCTATCTGCTCCAGCGGCACACGCAACAAGCCGTCGTCCTCCAGCGAGCCTATCAAGTATCCGGCTATCTCCCTTTCGCGGCTTGTCAGCTCATACTCGCCAAGTTGCCCGGAGAGGTGGTCGAAGAAGGTCTCCCTCGCGTCGCCCAGTTCGGGGCGCGTCTGCTCTTTGCCCCCAGCCGAGGCGCGCGGCAATGTGTCGTCGCTGTCGTCGTAGCTGTCTTCAGCCGAAGTCTCGCGCGAGGGGCTGTCAGCCGACAGTGGCGTGTCCACCGCCTTCTCGCCTCCGTCCTTCACTTCCAGCCACTGGTTGTCCTCCAGCTCCCCCTCTATGCGCTCGCGCAAGCCTTCAAGGGGCAGCTCCGTCAGCCTTGCCACCATCACCTGCTGGGGCGACAGCACCTGCTGTTGCGTCTGCACCTGTACGGCAGTCTGCGCGAACTTGTTATCCATTGCTTTTCAGTCTTTCGCTGTAGAGAAGTCTCACTTCAGTTTCACGGTCAGTATGTTAACGCTGAAGGGAGCCACGTCGAACGAGAGGCGTTGCCCGGAGGCTCCAAGGTCTACATTGGCTGGTCTTGGAATCACGTTCATGGGGTGCTCCATGCTGTTCTCGTCCTGCCCGCTGTCGCCCCGCAGCCTTATCATCTCAGCCCTCCCGGCCGTGCCGCCCGTCAGGTTTATGGTGCCGCTGGTCTGCTCCTCCCCCACGTTTATTACTTTCACGTAGAGCGTGTTGGTAGCCTCGTCGAGTGTGCTGCCGGCGAACACCCCTCTCATGTAACCGCTGCGGTGCTTTGCCGTCAGCTGCAACTTGCCGTCGAGGTAAGCCGCCGCGCTGTCTCCGTCAACATCTATTCTCACGTCGTACCACCTGTCTGTCTCCACCTCGAAGGGCACGTCGTCCGATATTGTGAAACGTCCCCCGTCCACGCCCTGCTCTACGGCGTTGGTGGAGTTGCCCCATCCGCCTATGTTCAGCCAGTCGAAATTGCGGTCGTTCTGGTAGTTATAAACCAGCAGGAAACCCTCCACTCCGCCAGTCTTCTTGGCTTTCACGCTGTAAGAGTATTTCTTCGCTGTGAACTCCGTCGGGCACATCCATTTTATGCCTTCTCCGCCGCCCACGTTAGAGGCTGTCTTCTCCTCCTCGTCAGTGGTCCATATCTGCCGTGCCCTCACTCGCCTCGGTCCTCCCTCGCGCTGCGGACGGGTCATCCCGGGAGCGCTCCACTGCGTTATCTCTGGCAGTTCCACCCGCTCGCCGTCCACCGTTAGCACAGGGTCTTTGAACGTCGCCATTGAGCCCCAAGTGGACACGCCTACTTGTAAAGGCTTCTCGTCGTCCGCCTTAGCCACGGGGTCGGGCAGAGTGCATTCCATCTTCTGGTTCATCACCCTCGTTCCCAGGTGGGTGGAGAAGAGCTGCTGCACCCAGTAAGAGGGAGTGCCGAAGGTCTGGCTACTGTCGAAGTGAATGAGATTTGTGGGCCAGTTGTAAGCGTTCTCGTTCACAAAGAGCGGGGCGTAGCTGTTCATCACCACGAGGTCGCTGTTGTTTTCCATTCCCAGCATATACACCGCCTCGCCAAGCGCTGCGTTCAGGTTGCCCACCCTGCCGAACTGGCTGGTAACGGCAAATTCCCCCACATATATTTTGGGTCCCTGGCGGTCGTAAGTGTCATATTTGTCGTAAGCCTCCATGAACCACACGGGGTCTCTGTAGTAGTGCTCGTCCAGTATGTCAACAGGCTCCTTCGAGCGCCACGAGGGATGGTCTGTGCTCCACGACTCCACGTTGCCTATGCACTTTATGTTAGGGTAGCGCGCCTTTATAGCCTCGTAGAACTTGTGGTAACGCTCAAAATATCGCTCGCTCTGGTCGCTGTTGTTCTTGAAGTTGAAGTTGGCGTTCTCGTTGCCAATCTCCACATATTCTATGTTGAAAGGTTCGGGATGCCCGTTGTCAGCCCTCATCTTGCCATATTTCGTGCTCACGTCGCCATTGGCGTATTCCAGCGCGTCGAGGGCTTCCTGCACCCATGTGGTGTCCAGCTCCTCAACAGGCGTGAAACCGCCGTGCCAGATTCCCACATTCACCACATAGAGGGGCTTCGCGCCAAGGTCCTCCGCCATTTGCAGGAACTCGTGGAAGCCCATTCCGTCCGATATCCAGTAGTGCCAGTTCACTCCCATGTGGCCCGGTCTCTGCTCTATGGGCCCCACGGTGCGCTCCCAGCGGAAGGCGCTCTCTGGCGAGTTCATGCCCTCCACGTAGCAGCCCCCGGGGAAGCGCACAAACTTAGGCTCCATGGCGGCGAGTTTCTCCATCAAGTCTTCGCGGCAGCCGTTGGGGCGGTTCTTGTATGTCGGGGGGAAGAGGCTCACCACGTCCACCATCAGTTGGCACGCTCCCTCGGCGGTAAGCTCGAAGTGGGCTTTCGGGTCGCTCCCCTCGGCTATCAGTGTCGTCTCCAGCTTCTGCCATTTTCCGCTCAGCTTGTCCGTCATCCGTGCCGTGGCCAGTGTCTCTCCGCCCTGGCTCACCAGACTGGCGTTCAGCGCCCCAGGCTTGCCGCTCAGCAGTTTCACCCACAGGCTCAGTTTATACCTCCTCCCGTTCACTGCGTTTATGCCCCAGAAGCCCTCGTTCCTGGCTCCGTCTCCAGCCTCGCCTATGGTCAGTTTCAGCGCATGCCCCTGCTTTTCGTTCAGCAGGTCGTCGGTCACCAGTTCCAGCGTGCCGCCCCCCACGGCTTTCCACGACTGTATCTCTCCTCCTCCAGCCGCCATCTCAGGTCTTCCGCCGTCCCAGCCCTATGGTGGTGTGTCCGTGTCGTCGTCGAAGTTCGGCTCCCTCTGCGGTCTGAACCTGCTCCAGTCGTTTATCTCCTCAAACGAGCGGTTCCTTATCAGCTCCGCGTATAGCCCACCGTCGGCGCTGTGGTTTATGTCCTCGTAGAATATTCCGTTCAGCGTCGGGCTCACGGCTATGCCCTTGTCCGCCATGTCTATGTTTATAGTCACCTGCCCCACCGAGGCCCGGGCCGTCATGCACAGAAGGGCTGTAATCAGCGTTTTTCTCATGTTTTCCTTGTCTGTTAGTTTCAGTCTGGTTTTTTCTTTTTTACCCACAAAGTTATAAAAGTTTCTTCAAACACTGGCTTCCCTTCTGGTATTTTATGCTAACTTTGCCTTACAAACAACGCGAAAACCGCCTTTTATAGCGCCATGCATAACTCTAAATTCCGTTTGGGGCTGCTCCCCCGCATTGTCATTGCCATTCTGCTGGGCATCGCCCTTGGCGTTGTGCTCCCCCAGTGGGGAGTGCGAGTGTTCGTCACTTTCAACGCTCTTTTCAGCCAGTTTCTCGGTTTCCTCATTCCCCTCATCATTGTGGGGCTGGTCACTCCCGCCACCAGCGACCTCGGTCACGGTGGCGGTCGCATGCTGCTCGTCACCGTGCTTCTGGCTTACGGGTCCACTCTGCTCTCTGGTGCCATCTCCTACGTGGTGAGCGCAGCCACCTTCCCCTTGCTCGTCACGCCCCACGCTGTCAGCCCTGCCGCCGATTCAGCCGTCTCCGTCCTCTCCCAGCCGTGGTTCACGGTCAGCATCCCACCTCTCATGGATGTCATGTCAGCCATTTTCTTAAGTTTCGTGGTCGGACTTGGCACCAGCTACACGCAGTCTCCCTCGCTGCGCTCCTTCTTCGGTGAGTTCAAGGGCGTTGTGGAACTCACCATCAATAAGGCGCTCATCCCTCTGCTGCCGCTCTACATCATGGGCATTTTCATGCAGATGACCGCCTCTGGCGAGGTGGCACGCACGCTACGTGTGTTTGCCAGCATCATTGTGGTCATCTTTGTCATGCACATTCTCTGGCTTCTCTTCCTCTACGCCATTGCGGGGCTGGTCGTCCACAAGCGTCCTCTGCCACTGTTGCGCACCATGTTGCCAGCCTATCTCATGGCTCTTGGCACATCCAGCAGCGCCGCCACCATTCCAGTCACACTTCGCCAGACGCTCCTGGGCGGGGTAAGCGGGCCAGTGGCAGGTTTTGTGGTTCCCCTCTGCGCCACCATCCATCTCTCTGGCAGCATGCAGAAGATAGTGGCTTGCTCCGTGGCTCTCATGCTCATGCAGGGCATGCCTTTCAGCGCTGGTCTCTTTGCGGGATTCATCTGTCTCCTTTCCATCACCGTGGTTGCCGCTCCAGGCGTGCCGGGCGGGGTAATAATGGCGTCTCTCGGTGTCTTGTCGTCCGTCCTTGGTTTCGGTGAGCAGGAGCTGGCACTCATCATTGCCCTTTACATCGCCATGGACAGTTTCGGCACAGCCTGCAACGTAACTGGCGACGGTGCCCTTGCCCTCGTTGTCGACCGCATCTTTGCCCGCTCCTCACGCTCAAACTAACTTCTTACTGGAAAAGGCAGCGAGCAGTACCATCTCCATTATTTCCCTATAAATCAATGTAATACAAAAAATCTGGGCATGCCAGGAAAGCGGTGGAAAGGAAACACCCCCTATATAGGGG
>JAJPYT010000006.1 GCA_021204845.1 Prevotellaceae bacterium
AACACAGAGTGCGTACTGCGTTGTGGTTTGATGTAGAATAGAAAAGATATACAACACGGTCGTAGATGAAATGATGAAGATTTAGTTGTGGTTTGATGTAGAATAGAAAAGATATACAACAGACGTATCTATATTCACGCCTGAAATAGAGTTGTGGTTTGATGTAGAATAGAAAAGATATACAACACGAGGTGTTTTACGCCTATCAGGGGTTGAGTTGTGGTTTGATGTAGAATAGAAAAGATATACAACACACACAACTTTTTTTAAAGAAACGTTTTAGTTGTGGTTTGATGTAGAATAGAAAAGATATACAACTCCTCCGCCATACGCTCGTTCACCCAATGGGTTGTGGTTTGATGTAGAATAGAAAAGATATACAACCATCGTCGACCTTGATATACACCGCGTCACGTTGTGGTTTGATGTAGAATAGAAAAGATATACAACGCATATCAAACAAGAATGCCTATCTTTGTGTTGTGGTTTGATGTAGAATAGAAAAGATATACAACACAAGGTCGGTTATCTCTCCACCGACACGAGTTGTGGTTTGATGTAGAATAGAAAAGATATACAACCAACAAAACAGCATACATCATGGACAACATGTTGTGGTTTGATGTAGAATAGAAAAGATATACAACCCGCCGGAGGTAACACAGAGTGCGTACTGCGTTGTGGTTTGATGTAGAATAGAAAAGATATACAACTCTTCCGCCCAACACAGCAAAACTGCTAATGTTGTGGTTTGATGTAGAATAGAAAAGATATACAACGGTGGAATGTTACGTAGCCACCTTACCGAAGTTGTGGTTTGATGTAGAATAGAAAAGATATACGACTGAGCTGAAAGAAAAAACAACAGAATTACAGTTGTGGTTTGATGTAGAATAGAAAAGATATACAACTGATAACGCCCGCTTTATGGCAGATGGCAGTTGTGGTTTGATGTAGAATAGAAAAGATATACAACTATCGAAACCGCCACCTCTGTGGATATTAGTTGTGGTTTGATGTAGAATAGAAAAGATATACAACCGCTGCTTGAGTGCATGTACACGAAAGAAGGTTGTGGTTTGATGTAGAATAGAAAAGATATACAACCAAAATACAAGTCCTTACAAGCATGTATTGGTTGTGGTTTGATGTAGAATAGAAAAGATATACAACCCTCCACCGTCTTCTTCACGCTGCATGCGTGTTGTGGTTTGATGTAGAATAGAAAAGATATACAACGAGAGCGGGTGTCGAGGAAAATTCTTGTCGTTGTGGTTTGATGTAGAATAGAAAAGATATACAACTTCTCGGATTTCGGCATCCTCGACCGCCTGTTGTGGTTTGATGTAGAATAGAAAAGATATACAACCAGATGGACGGGACTTACGCCCCCGACCTGGTTGTGGTTTGATGTAGAATAGAAAAGATATACAACAGAGAAACGAAGATGGAAATGACCGAAGAGTTGTGGTTTGATGTAGAATAGAAAAGATATACAACGGGGAGGAAGTTTTCAAGCCTGAGTTTAAGTTGTGGTTTGATGTAGAATAGAAAAGATATACAACATGTTACGGATGTGGTCGTTGAACTGTAAGGTTGTGGTTTGATGTAGAATAGAAAAGATATACAACATACCAATGCCGCGGCAACGGTCGCGGCGAGTTGTGGTTTGATGTAGAATAGAAAAGATATACAACTCAGGACTGACGGAAGAAACCGACCTTACAGTTGTGGTTTGATGTAGAATAGAAAAGATATACAACATACCTGAGGTTGGTTGAATCAAATCCATGGTTGTGGTTTGATGTAGAATAGAAAAGATATACAACCACGGCGCAGGTGCAGAACAACGTCTTGAGTTGTGGTTTGATGTAGAATAGAAAAGATATACAACTAAATCGGGCGTTGTCACTGTTAGCGCGTGTTGTGGTTTGATGTAGAATAGAAAAGATATACAACTCACATGTCGGTGGATCAAATTCGTATTATGTTGTGGTTTGATGTAGAATAGAAAAGATATACAACCTGCAAATGGCCTGATGCGGAGCGTCGGAGTTGTGGTTTGATGTAGAATAGAAAAGATATACAACTGGCCCAAGCGCGGAGAACACCGCCATGGTTGTGATTTGCTTTCAGAATATGTAACTTTGCAACCATGAACAGTTCTCCGAGGAGAAGATACTGTTGTGATTAGCTTTCAGAATATGTAACTTTGCAACGTTGATAACAAACAGAAATAATAGAAACCATGAAAGAGGAGGATATAAAAAAGCTAATCGGGCTTTGCCGTTATTACAACGGCGAAGAAGAAAACCCTTACAGAGCAAAAGACAAGAAGGAACTTGATGATGACACGCAGAATAAGGCGATGCTCTGGTTCTATGAACGTGGATGGGTAAATATGTTCGTGCAAGGTCGCCTCCTGCAAGATTATACGGATGAGTATATTGTCGCCGGTCTTGGTGACTTTTCAAGAGGCGATGGAATACCTACGTCACTGAAGGCTTTGCTGTTTAACCGTTATAGAAAGTGCGACGGCGGTACGATATGGGAAAGTGCCGAATCGTTCAAGGAATTTTATAAGAGGTATTATCCTTAAAACTGTCCTATCTAAGCCGATCCTTATCAACTAAACAAAACGTGAGTTCGATATAAGCCGATAAATATATCATTGAAAATTAGGAACATAGCGGTAAAAGCATTAAATTTACAGTGACAAAACATAACATTTAAACAATCACCACTATGTTCAC
>JAJPYT010000060.1 GCA_021204845.1 Prevotellaceae bacterium
TCATCATGAACGTGAAGAAATAGTCCCTGCGGCGGCTCTTGGGGTAGTAGAAGCCGCGGATGATGACCAGCACCACCACCACATTCAAGACAAAGTGCAGGAGCAGGTCGGTTAACCCGCTCCAATCCATGATGGACATATCGGCAAGTTCATTCATCGCTATAAGAATTGTTGATTGATAATACATTCCTGATGCGCGGCTTGAAGCGGTTGGCCCGCAGCTTGTCGTCGGTCATGGCGCAACCCATGCAATACTTGCTGAATCCCGCCGGCCGCACGTGCAGCTCCTGCAACAGCCCCCGTATGGGCGAGGGGGTGCGTGCGTCGCGTTTCAGTTCCATCACCACCACCCGTTCTAATGCCCGCTCGTTGCCGGTGGTCAAGTTCAGGAAGCGGATGCCGCTGTCAATCGTGAGCCTTTCGGTAAGCGCGAGGTTCACGAGCGTGATGCGGTGGAAACGGTTCTCCAAGCGGGGTGCGATCTCTTCGAGGCCGAAGCGTGCATGGCGTTGCAGGAACTCCGTGCCGCCCTCTTCTTGCAGTCGCTCCAAGCCGCTCACCTTGACCCGTTTCTTGTCCGTGCGCCCCTTGTTGTTCTTGCGCTTCACCTCCAAGAAGGTAAGCCCCGAAGGCAGATAGGTGCGCACCCGTATTTTCTCTCTTGTGGCACGTCCATGCAGATGCGCCTCGTACATAGTCAGGGCGGGCGTATCCAAATAGACCGTGCGATAGGCAATATCGCGCTCTCCCGCCACCTCTTGCACGCGGTAGTGGCGCGAGGCCATGGGCAACAACCGTTGCAAGGTTTCCAAGGAGAGTACGAACTTCATGTCCATGCGGTTCATCAACCGTATGCGTTCCATCTCCTCCAACGAAATGGGGGCAAAAGCTGAAAGATAATGTTCATTTCCCGTCGCCATGACAAACCTCGCAACCTCTATTACATTCTTATTACAAAGATAGATACGGCTCGTAAAAAAGCGAATACTAATCAATGAAAAGTAACATTTTATAAACGAATGCAGCATTTTACGCTTCCCATGCCCGCCTTTTTTACCGCAAGGGGCAATCCGTTCCACTCTTTTCCTTATATTTGCAACGTCTAAATCGATACTATGCGACCACTTCCCGCCATCCACCTTGCCGTGTGCCTTTCCGTTTCCACACTGTCGCACGCCCAGACCGATACCGTGCGCCACACGTCAACTCTTTCGCAACAAGACGACCGCACCCTGCTGCTCTTTGAAGAGGAGTTCGAACAACTCACGCCCGAAGAGACCGCTTACGACTGGGAAGAGGAACTTGTGGCGCTCTCAGACCGCTTGCAAGACCCCCTTGACTTGAACCGTGCCGACCGTGCCGCACTCTCGCGATTCTCTTTCTTGACCGACCGCCAGATAGAGAACTTGCTGGCCTACTTGCGCCTGCACGGCCCCATGCAGACGTTGCATGAACTCTCCTTGGTGCAGGAGCTTGACCGCACCGCCATAGACCGCTTGCTTCCTTTCGTCACCTTGCGCCCTTTGGACGACAAGCCGCGCGTGCCCTCTTTGAGAACCTTGCTGCGGCAGGGGCGGCACGAGGCTTTGGCCCGCTTGGACGTGCCGCTCTACACCCGCCAAGGCTATACCACGGGCATCTACTTGGGCAATCCTTATTACCACTCCCTGCGTTACCGCTTCCATGCGGGCGACTACATCCAAGCTGGCCTTACCGCCGAGAAAGATGCCGGCGAGCCTCTCTTTGCCTTGCACGAAAAGCGGGGCTACGACTACTACAGCCCTTACTTGTTGTTGCGAAACTTGGGCAAGCTGAAAACCTTGGCATTAGGCAACTACCGCTTGGGTTTCGGTATGGGGTTGGTCGTCAACATGGATTTCCGTTTGGGCAAGAGTTACGCCATGACCCCGTTCCGTAGCGGCGGCATCGGCAAGCACAGTTCCACCGACGAGTATGACTACCTGCAAGGGGCTGCGGTGGCGGTGGAACTCTTGCCCCGCTGGCAACTCCATGCTTTCTACTCCCGTCGCGCCATGGACGGCACGGTGAAAGGCGACACGGCCATCACCTCCATCATGCAGACAGGCTTGCACCGCACCGAAAGCGAAGCCGCCAAACGGCATGCCTTTACCCTACAAGCCGTGGGTGGACGCCTTGCCTACGAGGGCAACCGCTTCCAAGCGGGATTCACCGCATTGACTTACCAATTCAATCTCCCTTACCAGCCTCGCTTGACAGGTTATGCCAAGTACAACTTGCACGGTAGCCGCTTCTACAACCTCAGTGTGGACTACCGCTGGTTAGGCCGACACTTCGCTTGGAGTGGCGAGGCGGCTTTGGGCAAGCAGGGCTTCGCCCTTATCAACCTCTTGGATTACCGTCCCTTGACCGATTTGCGCCTGCGTCTTATCCACCGCTACTATGCCCACGACTACTGGGCTTTCTATGCCCGCTCTTTCGGCGAGAACAGCCGTGTGCAGAATGAAAACGGCTGGTACTTGGCGTTGGATGCCGACCATTTGGCACGCATCCGGCTCTTCGCCTACATCGATTTGGTATCATTCCCTTGGTGGAAATACAGGGTGAGCAAACCCTCGCAAGCCATAGATGCCATGCTGCAAGCCACCTACACGCCGCGCCGCAACCTCTCCATGCAGTTGAACTACCGCTTCAAGCGGAAAGAGCGTGATGTAAGCGGCACGTCGGGCAGCGTCATCCTGCCCACTTACCAGCACCGGCTGCGTTAC
>JAJPYT010000095.1 GCA_021204845.1 Prevotellaceae bacterium
AGCCCAGGTCGATCAGGTGGTCCCTGTCGTCAGGCAGAGAGCGCCCGCTGTGCTGCCTCGGCTGATGGGCCGAGAGCACCCAGGAATATCTCTGGGCATTGAGCCATACGCCGTTGGCGATCTGATCGATGAAGCGGCCCTTACCCTCGGCCAGTTCGGCGAGGATCAGAGAGAGCAGTGCTCCGCTGTTGGCCCCGTTGACGGACTCCATGGCAGTCCTGTCGCCCGTCCTCTCGTAGGCCAGGTAGGCGGTCGCGGGAACGGTCTTCCACTGGTAGTCAAGATAATCCTCGCCCCGGCGGATCAGCTCCACGGCGGAATCCCCGAGCAGCGCGGCCCAGCCGTCCCTGTCCTCGTAGGCGGGGTAGGGGAGCCACTGCTTCCCTGCGGCGAAGGATTCCGCGACACCGGACTCTTCAAATTTCGACTGGAAAATGCCCGGCTCCCCGAGAGGCTGCGCAAAGGCGACTGCCGGCAGCAGAAGGAGCGCGGACAGAATGAGATAGACTGATTGTTTGGCTGTGTTCATATCTGTAGTTGTTTAGTTGTCATTGTGATTGTGCACAACAAAAATACGGCATTAACTTCTAATATGCAAATGAAATCTTCCGCCGGGGAGGAAAGGTCAGTCGGCGAGGGATCCGTAGTAGAAGCCGGCGCCGTTGTAGGGCATGGCGAACAGGCCGGTGACGGACTCGTAGAACCCGAATATGCCGTCCTCGTTCCTGACCGTCGGCTCGTAGTCTCGGACAAGATCGTCACCCTCGTAGATCTTCACGTAATAGATCCTTCCGAAGAACGGACAGTCGTCAGGCCCGCTGAACAGGGTCAGGCGGTCCCATGTCCCGTCGGAAGAGTTCCCGCTCACTTCGTACGTCTCTCCGTTCACAGTCAGAGAGGTGCGGCTCGCCGAGAACTTGTAGGTCTTGTCATATTCCAGGGGAGCGATGTTCTCGTTGCCGCTGCCGTAGGCGGAGTAGTTCCAGCCCTCGCCGGACTCGTTCATGGTGAGCGAATAGCCGCAGCCGTCGTTCTCTCCCGTCGTGAACAGCGTGCGCGTCATCCCGGCCGCGGACACACCGTCGGCGTTGGCCGAATAGGCCCTGCACTTCACCTCGATCCTCGTGTCCCGGCCCGGGACGTAGCCCGTGTCGAAGACATACTGGTAGGCGTCGGAGTCCCCCGCGAACTCGATGAAGTTTACCGGACTGTAGGTGTAGGACTTGCCGACTGCCGGCTTGGACCACGTCACTGACGGCCTCTCGGTGACGAAATACGGCCAGCCGTTGCTGTCCCAGTAGATCTGCGACAGATAGGAGATCCTCCCGAGGCTCATGTCCTCGACGTGGTAGCCGTGGAAGACAAGCCAGGTCTCGTCCCCGACCTCGATCACCTCCGAGCAGTGGCCCGGCCCCTTGACATAGTCGTTCCTAACCAGCAGCTCTGAGAAGCAGTTGTCCAGCGTGGAGTTGCCGTCCTTGTCCACGTACGGACCCAGCAGGTCCCTGGAGCGGGCGACGACGAGGTGGTAGGTGGCAGTCTCCCCGCCGGTCGCGCTGCCGGAATAGCCGGCCGAGCCGATCATGTAGTAGTAGCCGTCACGCTTGTACATCATCGTGCCTTCGGTGAGGGTGTCCGCGAGCTTCACAGGCTCCGCGCCCTCCTTCAGGGACAGCCCGTCATCCGTGAGCTCTATCGCGTAGATCCCGTAGAATGAGCCCCAGAACATCCACTTGGAGCCGTCATCCTCCTCCCAGTAGCACTGGTCGACCGAGTTCTGCACCCCTATCGCCTCGGACTCGATGATCGGCCCGAGGTCGGTGTAAGGCCCGTCAACGCTGCTCGCGACGGCCACGCCGATGCCCCGGTTCCAGCTCACGCCGTTGGCGGACTTGCCGTAGTAGAGCACGTACTGCCCGCCGATGTAGTTCGCGTCGGGAGCCCAGATCGTGCCGGTCGGCTTGTTCGGCCGGGTGGATTCGGTGAACGCCGTGGTGACGAAAGTCCAGTTGATGAGATCCGGAGACTTGTAGATCGGCACGTTGCGCGTGTTCTCTGTGGCGAAGAGATAGTAGTACCCGTCAGCGAGGATCACTGTCGGGTCCGGCAGCGACACCCGGATCACGGGGTTGGTGTACTGATTGTCCGAAGCGCTGGGGAAGGCGTTCTCCGGATGGCCGTAAAGATAGTCATCATCCTCTTCTTCCTCCTCGTCGTCATTCTGCTCCTCGTCGTCATTCTGCTCCTCGTCATCTTCCTTTTTCTCCTCATCGTCTTCCTTCTTTTCGTCATCGTTTTTCTGCTCCTGCGGATCCTCCTTCTGCTCGTCGGGAATGACGGTCTGACTGCATCCGAGCGCGAGGATCAGAGTCATCAGGGCAGCCAACAAAAATTTTAAGGTTTTCATATCACAGACAAAAAGGGACGGCCCGCACGCGTATGAGCATGGGCCGTCCCGACAGAGCAAGATTCTATCAATACAGCCGTCTAATTCTCTTTCTGGCAACGGATCGGCAAAGCCCTCGGTTTGTAGTCCCCCCTGGTAGTACTGTTGTAGCTCGTGCTGTAATAGACATACTGCAGCAGCGAGCCTTTGTAGCTGCCGTTGTTAGTGCCGCTGAACTCACTGTTCGCCCAGTACAGGGCCCCGGCTCTGTTGGCGGTTGTTCTAATGGTGTAGGAATTGGTGGTTCCGAACCAGAGGGCCCCGAAGTAAGGCCAGTAGTCATAGGT
>JAJPYT010000092.1 GCA_021204845.1 Prevotellaceae bacterium
CCGTTCAGCAGGATAGTCACCTGCTCGTATGTTCCGCCGTCAATACTGATGTCCGTTTGAATACCAAAGTTACCGCGTTGTCGGACGTCAATCCCGGTAGCTAATTTAAGGAGGTCGTTTACACTTTGCGCTCCCGCCTGTTCAATCTCCTTGCGGTCCAGCACGCCAACTATGCGCGCTTCCTGCAACTGCGTCAGCGGAGCAAGCGAGCCCGAGACGGTAACCTCCTCAAGTTCCTTCTCGTCTCCCTCTCTCTCCTGTGCCACCATCGAGCGAATCTCAGCCCTCACGGGTGTCACGGTTGATAGCGTCGCAACGGTAAGCACCCCTATTCGGATGCACTTGCCCATGCTCGCGAATGCCGCATACCCCTTGTGAGAGTAATGATTCCATGTGATGACACTGGCTTTTCTCGTTTGTTTGTTGTACATATTAAATAAGATAATTGTTTTAGTGCCGGCACTTCGTTGCACCAGCAGTGCAAAAATATGCCTTTTCTCCCACATGGTGTGCATCCTGACGCTAAAATCGCTAAATTCGGTCTGCCGAGTAGTTTTTTCCTTGCGTCTCTTTGTCTGTTTCGCGACAAATCACTATATTTGGACTTATAACCTTAAACTATAACACAGATTCTCTATGAAAAAGATTCTCTCTCTGGTCCTGCTGCTGCCGCTGGCGTTGCACGCCCAGACTAACTACGACTTCTCCCGACTGCAGATGGAAAAGCTCGACCGCGGTGTGGTTGCGTTCCGTGCCTCTGCAGACAGTGTAATGGTATCCTGGCGCTATCTTAGCTCCGACCCTGTGGACACCCGCTTCGCAGTCTACAAGAACGGGAAGAAAATAGCCGAAGTGCCTGCACGCCACAGTACTACATGGATGGACTACAACACATCCACAAAGAAAGCAAAGTATGAGGTGCGCCCCATTGATACCGATGGCATCTCGGGCACGTGGAACCTGCCGGCAAACTCTCCCGTCGGGTATATCGATATTCCGCTTGACCAACCGACTGGCTACACTGATGTGGAGGGGAATCCCGTAAACTATCTGGCTAACGACGCCTCAGCAGCTGACCTCGACGGAGATGGGCAGATGGAGCTGATTCTCAAGTGGGACCCCTCCAACTCGAAAGATAACTCGCAGTCTGGCATCACTAACAATACTTTTGTAGATGCCTATAAGCTTACAGGTCAGCGCCTTTGGCGTATAGACTTGGGGCATAACGTCCGCTCTGGAGCCCATTACACCCAGATAATGGTTTATGATCTTGATGGAGACGGAAAGGCAGAGGTGGTCATGAAGACGGGTGACGGCACTGTCGACGGAAAGGGAAAGGTGATAGGCAATCCCGACGTAGACTATCGGGTGGGAATGAATCATAATGGAGACCACGATTACAACTCGCCAGAGCATCCGCGTGAGGATTTCCGCACAGACCCTCATGGCAATCGTGGAGGTTTCATACTGGGAGCCCCAGAGTTCCTCACTGTGTTCGAGGGTGCCACGGGGGCGGAGATTAACACTGTAGATTACATTCCGCAGCAGGGCAATGTATCCGACTGGGGCGACAATTATGCCAACCGTTCTGAGCGTTATTTGGCTTGCGTGGCATATCTCGACGGGCAACATCCCAGCGTTGTCATGTGCCGTGGCTACTACACGCGTGCCGTTCTGGCTGCATGGGATTTCGACGGGAAGCAACTCACGAGCCGGTGGGTTTTCGACAGCAACGAAGCTCCAGCTTACGCTGGGCAGGGTAATCATAACCTGCGTGTGGCTGATGTGGACGGGGACGGGTGTGACGAGATTACTTATGGGGCTTGCTGCATAAACAACGACGGCACGGGGCTTTATAGCACTGGTTTCGGTCACGGAGATGCTATGCACCTTACGGCTTTCTATCCTCTCGACGATGCCCTGCAGGTTTGGGATTGCCATGAGAACCACCACGACGGCTCCGAGTTCCGCGACGCACGCACTGGGCAGGTTATATTCCAGATTTTCAATAACGATGATGTCGGGCGCTGCATGGCAGCTGATATCGATGGTGAGAATCCTGGGCTTGAGATGTGGAGTAGCGGCAGCGAGGGCATACGCGACGTGAAAGGCGAGGTGCTCGACGCGGAGACCAAAATACCTGTGAACATGGCTGTCTGGTGGGATGGTGACCTTCTGCGTGAGATGCTCGACAAGGAGACTGTCTCGAAATACTCCCGTTCGCTCCACGCATGTACGCCCCTGCTTCACATGGATGATTGTGAGTTTAATAATGGCACTAAGAGTAACCCCTGTCTGCAAGCCGACATCTTAGGCGACTGGCGAGAGGAGGTAGTCACACGCACCCGGGACAACCAGCATCTGCGCATCTACATCTCTCCATTGCCTTCAGAATATCGGTTCCATACCTTCCTCGAAGACCCCGTTTATCGCCTTAGTGTCACTTACCAGAACACGGCGTACAACCAGCCTACACAGCCGGGTTTCTACTTCGGAGCTGAGCTAAAGGGCAGCGGTAAGCTGTTCCGCGGCTGGCAGTTCTGAGGTGATGAAGAGAGACAGCATCGATTGGGCAGAAATTAGCGTTCCTGTCTTGTTCCGCAAAATGTTCGTGCCTACAGTGTTAGGTTTTTGGCTTGCCATTCCGCTGGCAGAGTTGCTCACCCTCGTCATTATTATCGTTTATGCGGCTTCCAAGGTGAGGCGCGACAGACTCTGGTGACTGATAATTATATTTAATTTGCTTCCCAAACGACACGTTATTAAAAAGAAATGAGTAATTTTGCGGCTGAAAAGGATAGTCGTGATAAGGGAAAGCACATTTAACCAATATATAAAGTTATGATAAGCAGTAAATTACAAGATGCAATCAACGCTCAGATTGGAGCGGAGATGTGGTCGGCAAACCTCTATTTGTCGATGTCGTATTACTTTGGCGCTAAGGGCTACGAGGGCTTTGCCAAGTGGATGAAGGCTCAGGCCAATGAGGAGAATGAACATGCCGAGGAGATGGCACAATATCTGATGAAGCGTGGCGGTCAGGCAAAGGTGGGCGCTCTGGAAGCTGTTCCGCAGGAGTGGGAGTCGCCTCTGGCAGTGTTTGAGCATGTTTATCAGCACGAGTGCCACGTTTCCCAGTTGATAGACGCTCTCGTTGATGTCGCTGCCGCCGAGAACGACAAGGCTTCTCAGGATTTCCTTTGGGGCTTTGTTCGTGAACAGGTGGAGGAAGAGGCTACAGCCCAAGGCATTGTGGACAAAATGAAGTTAGGCGGAGCCTCCGCCCTCTATCATTTGAACGCGGAGCTGGGAACTCGCAAATAAGAGGCTGCGAGACTTACTACTGATAACAGAGGCTCTTGGCATCACGTGTGTCGAGAGCCTCTGTTCGTTGAGGTTTTGGAGAATAAAAAGAAATGTCTTAACTTTGCGGAGGAATACTATTATAGATAAAAGTAGAGAGATATGCCAAATATTTCCATACGGGGGCAGGAGATGCCCGAATCGCCGATAAGAAAGCTGGCGCCTTTGGCGGCCGCCGCGGAGCAGAGAGGGGTGCATGTGTTTCACCTGAACATAGGTCAGCCCGACCTGCCAACACCGAAGATAGCACTGGACACGATACGGAACATAGACCGTGAGATTCTGGAATACAGCCCCTCGCAGGGCTATCTGAGCTACAGACAGAAGCTGGTGAGTTACTACGACAAGTATAACATAAAACTTACGGCGGACGACATAATCATAACCAGCGGTGGCAGCGAGGCGGTGCTCTTCAGCTTCCTGGCGTGCCTCAACCCTGGGGATGAGATTATAGTGCCAGAGCCAGCATACGCTAACTATATGGCTTTTGCCATCTCGGCAGGGGCGGTGATAAGAACCATAGCGACCACGATAGACGAGGGTTTCTCGCTGCCCAAGGTGGAGAAGTTCGAGGAGCTGATAAACGAGCGCACGCGTGCCATTCTTATTTGCAATCCCAACAACCCGACGGGTTATCTCTATACCCGCCGAGAGATGAACCAGATACGTGACATGGTGAAGAAGTATGACTTGTATCTCTTTTCCGACGAAGTCTACCGTGAGTTCATTTACACTGGCTCGCCCTACATCAGTGCCTGCCATCTGGAGGGAATAGAGGAGAATGTCGTGTTGATTGACTCGGTCTCGAAGCGATATAGCGAGTGCGGAATACGTATTGGAGCGCTGATAACGAAGAACAAGGAGGTGCGTAAGGCCGTGATGAAGTTTTGCCAGGCAAGGCTTTCACCGCCGCTCATAGGGCAGTTGGTGGCAGAGGCCTCATTAGACGCCCCTGAGGAGTATCTCCGTGACGTGTATGACGAATATGTGGAGCGCAGGAAATGTCTGATAGACGGGCTCAACCGCATACCAGGCGTGTATAGCCCGATACCGATGGGAGCCTTTTACACCGTGGCGCGGCTGCCTGTTGACGATGCCGAGAAGTTTTGCGCCTGGTGCCTGAGCGATTTCAGTTGGGAGGGCGAGACCGTGATGATGGCGCCTGCCGCGGGGTTCTACACTACGCCTGGGGCTGGCTATAACGAGGTGCGGTTGGCATACGTGCTTAAGAAGGAAGACTTGACGAGGGCGCTTTATGTGCTCAGAAAAGCTTTAGAGAGCTATCCTGGTACTATAAAAACGGTGGAATGAGCCTGGCGTGGTACGTGGCGAAACGGCTTTACAGCCACGGTGGCGGCTCACGCAAGGTGTCGCGCCCTGCCATATTGATTGCCACTTGGGGCGTGGCTTTAGGGCTGGCGGTTATGGTTATCTCCGTGGCAGTGGTCTTGGGTTTCAAGCGCGGGGTGCGCGACAAAGTTACGGGCATGGGTAGCCACATACAGGTTGTGAATTACGAGTCACTCTACAGCCCCGAAATATCACCCATACAGATGAAAGACTCGCTGCTTGAGGCTCTCAGAGCCGTGCAGGGAGTAAGGAGCGTGCGCCCTTTCTGTCAGAAAACGGGAATGCTGAAGACCGATGAGGCTTTTCAGGGTGTGGCTTTCCGCGGTGTGGAGGAGAATTACGACCTCTCCTTTTTGCGCTCGCAATTGACCGAGGGCGAAATGGACGAGCCTTTCCACAAAGATAAGAACACTAACCGTCTGGTGGTGTCGAGCTACATGGCAGACCAGTTGGGCTTGCGCGTGGGCAGCAAGGTATACGCTTACTTCTTTTCGGGAGAGCTTAGGGCAAGGCGCTTTACCGTGAGCGCGGTCTATGCTACAAACATGAGTGAGCACGACCGCAATCTCGTGTTTTGTGACTACGCCGCTGTACATCAGTTGCTTGGCTATGAGCCGGACCAGGCAAGCGGAGCAGAGGTGGAGATAAACGACTTCGACTCGCTGGAGCAGGTGGCAGCCAGAGTGAACGCGCTTACTAAGCACCGCATGGATGATTACGGAGGTTACTACACATCGCCAACCATAAAGGAGTTGTTCCCTAATATCTTCTCATGGCTCGACCTGTTGGACCTTAATGTTATAGTTATTCTTGTGCTGATGACGGCTGTCGCTTGTTTTACCACAGTGTGCGGCTTGCTCATTCTCGTGCTGGAACGCACGCAGTTCATAGGCGTGATGAAGGCGTTGGGCGCAAGGAATCGTCAGTTGCGGGCAGTGTTTATTTATTACGCATTGTTCATAATAGTTAAGGGTGTGATTATTGGCGACGTGCTGGGAATAGCCATTTGCCTCTTGCAGAAGCATTTCGCCCTCGTGCGTCTTGACCCCTCCACCTACTACGTCAGTTCCGTGCCCATTCTTATTAACTGGTCCTTGACGGTGGCTCTTAGCCTTGGAGTTCTCGTTGTCTCCGTTCTGGTGCTGGTGGTTCCCAGCTATCTTGTCTCCAACATTCAGCCCGCAAAGAGCATCCGTTTCGAGTGAGAGAGGCAATAACCAAAAAGCGTGCCACACTCTCTATATTTATGTGGCACGCATTCCTCGCTTCTTGTACGCCCTCAGGGGCTCGAACCCTGGACCCATTGATTAAGAGTCAATTGCTCTACCAACTGAGCTAAGGACGCATGGGATTTCCCTATTTCGACTGCAAAAGTACTACATTTCTATGGTATTTGCAAACAATCGCGCCATAAAATGCGGTTATTCGAGGGTAAATACCTCGCTGGGCGTTTTGCGCTTGAGCACATCCACGAAGAATTCCACCCCTGGAATGATGCCAGAGGCACGCAGAATCTGGTCCACTGTCTTGCGTGCCAGTTCCGGATGGTTGTTGTCCTCGCTTAGATGACAGAGCCATACGTGGCGCAGCCGTGGGGTGGCAAAGCTGACGAGTGCCTCGCCACACTGGTGGTTGCTTAGGTGTCCTCGCGGGCTGCTGATCCGCCCTTTCAGGTATGCGGGGTAAGAGCCACGTGCCAGCATCGACTCGTCGTGGTTAGCCTCCAACACCAGGTAAGTGGCGCGGGAAATAGCCTGTTCCACGCTTGGCGTTACCTCTCCGCAGTCAGTCACGAGGCAAAAGGTTACTCCGTTCACCTCTATCTCATAACCTACGCAGTCGGAACTGTCATGGCTCACCTCGAAGGGAGTGATGCGGAAATCCCCTATCGTGGTGAGAACTCCTTTCTCTATAAATCGTTGATGTTCGGGAGTGAGTTTGCTGGTTACGCAGTAGTTGCGGTTTATCCCTTCATGCACCTTCTCTGTGGCATACACAGGTTTGTCAAACTCGTTAGCCAGAGAGCCCACCGCTTTTATGTGGTCGGCATGGTCATGGGTAATGAGCACAGCGTCTACCTGGTCCAGAGAGAACCCGTTGTCTTTTAGGATTTTCCTTGTTGTCTTGATGTTTATTCCCGCGTCTATCAGTATAGCATTGTGCTCTGTTTCTAGCAAGTAGCAGTTTCCGCTGCTCCCACTCCCCAGGCATAGAAACTTTGGCGCTTCTGGTTGCGCCGGTTGCATTTCTGTCATGGGTCAGTTATTTATGGTGCAAAGTTAGGCAAATTTGGCAATAAAGCAAGCTAAGAACAGTAAAAAACAGCTTCATCCCTTGCCTGAAATCACCTTTATGCTCACAATTCGACGCTCGTCCATTTCCATTACCTCGAACGTAAGGTTGCGAAATGTTATTTTCTCGTGCAGTTGGGGGAATTCTCCTTTAATCTCCAGCAGCAGGCCCGCTATGGTGTCAGCGTCGCCAGCTGCCTCCTCGAAGAAGTCATCGTCCAGTTTCAAAATGCGTATGAGGTCCACCAGCAGGCATTTCCCTTCGAAGATGTAGGTGCGTTGGTTCAACCTTATGAAGGGCTTCTTCTGCTCGTCGTATTCGTCATTTATCTCGCCAACTATTTCCTCCAGAATATCCTCCATTGTCACTATGCCGCTTGTACCGCCAAACTCGTCCACCACCACGGCTATGTGCACCTTGTTTTTCTGGAAATCGTGCAGCAGGTCGTCTGTCATTTTTGTCTCAGGAACGAAGTAGGGCGCTCTTATCAGGCTCTGCCACTTGAAGTCGTCACCCTTGTCTATGTGCGGCAGCAGATCCTTTGTGTAGAGTATTCCCTTGATGTTATCCTCGTTTTCCGAGAATACGGGGATGCGTGAGTAGCCCTTTTCCCTCACGCATTTCAGTACTTCGGTGAAGGAGGCTTTGAAATCTATATCCACCAGGTCTACACGTGGGGTCATTATCTCGTGCACCGTTTCACCGCTGAAGCGTATGATGCCCTGCAGCATGGGGCTTTCTTCCGCTATCTCCGCCTTGTCGGTCAGTTCCAGTGCCTGTTCCAGATCGTCTACGGTCAGCGCGTCTGCCCTGAAGCTTATTATTCTGCTCGTCAGTCCCTGGCTGTGCATGAGCAGCGAGGAGAGCGGGCGGAACAGTTTGGTCAACACGGAGAATGTGGGCGCTACCATGCGGCAGAATCTCACCGTGTGCTGGGCAGAATATATTTTCGGTATTATCTCGCCGAAGAGCAGTAGCAGGAAACTTAGCGCTACGGTTATCACCAAGAACTCCAAGACTTTAGAGCCCCCGAAGTCTATCACTCTGCTGAAAAAGTAGTTTAGCAGTATAATGATGGCGACGTTCACAAAGTTGTTCGAGATTAATATGGTGGCAAGCAGGCGCTCGCTTTCGCTCAGTAACGACATAATCTTGCTGTCGGCGGAGTGTTTGCCCTCCTTTATTTTGTTCTGGTCCTCAGGGTCGAGCGAGAAGAAGGCTATCTCTGAGGCAGACACGAAGCCCGAGCACAGCAGCAACACCACTGCCACACCCAACACTGCCCAGCAGGTAGTGTCGGGCGGTGTAACGGAAATCGTGTGAGATAGCGGACCTGTGTCCAATAAAGTAGTGCTTTTATGTGGGTTAGATTAGAAGGGAAGTTTCTCGTCGCGTCCTGTGTCTGTCGGTGTTGCGGCAGGTGTTCCAGCTCCTCCCTGGGCAGGCTGTGGCTTGGGAGAGAGCAGTTCCAGCGACTCTGCCCATATCTCGGTGCGGTATTTCCTTGCCCCGTTCTTGTCATCGTAAGAGCGTGTGTGTATGCTGCCCTCTATGTAGAGTTTGTCTCCCTTGTGCACGTATTTCTCAGTGGTCTCCGCCAGTTTGCGCCACAGTATCACGTTGTGCCACTCCGTCTGGTCGGGCACAACGGTCCCGTTCTGCAATGTGTAGCCTCGCCGTGTGGTAGCCAGCCGCACACTTGCCACAGCTACGCCTTGTTCAACGTATCTCACTTCAGGCTCGGCGCCCACGTTCCCTATCAACATTACTTTATTCAGCGACATAGCGTTACATGTATTTTTTGTAGATATGCGCAAAGGTACAAATAAATTCTTTCATTCCAACAAATAAAGCGAAAAAAGGTAGCGAAGCGTAGGCTTGCACTCGGCAGTCGGAGCGAGCTACATTGCTCTTGATTTTGAAACTCTGCCCTTGAGGTAGCTGATAGTGTAGAGTCTCACATCTCTTCTATTGCTCTTTGGTCATGGTTACTGTGGACTATAGCTGAATTTACCATGGAGATTTTCAGAATTTCCATGTGTCATTTCTGGAACTTCTATGTGTCATTCTCGAAATTTCTATGCGTCGTTAGGCTGCGCTTCCGCAGTAAATGAAGTGTTTCAAGGAGGGAACTCGTTCACTCTACCGAGCGCGGCAAATGGTGAGCGAAGCTAACATCGGCAGTTACCATGTTGGGGTGTCAAAAACAAGCACATTCGCCCGTTTTTCTCTTTCAAGTATCGTTCTTTAGGTTTTCCTCTAAGGGGATGTTTTCCCATCGATTCAGAAAATACTGCCATATTAAGTAAGAGGGGGCAACTTAGATGGTCATGCGGCTGAGTCTGCTGGCATATTTATACTGAAAAACCACTGGAATGCTTGCTCGTATCAAGTAATCTTCATACCTTTGTTGTGCACTTGCCAGGCGTGGCGCGGTGCAAGACATATTTTAAGAAAGCGCATTTTCGCTTTATTCTGTGCGTGTGAACTTGGACACTTCACTATAGAATATCAGAGTAAGGGGAAACAGACGCTCTTCTTGGTGTGTATTCGTGTATATATATCACGATACATCCAAGTGGGGTCATTCGGTTCTCTTTATCGATATTCTGGGGAGTCCAAGCCCTACACGCAAGGTAAAGGGGGGATGTTGGCTCCACTTTCTTTATGTGCCTTTAGTGAAAAATGAAAAACTAACGTTCCTGAGGGTCACAGGCGCACAACAAAAGCTTAACTAAAAACTATGAAAAAAGCTATTTTGTTACTTGTTGCGGGCTTGCTCCCGCTGGGTGTCTTTGCTCACGCAGACGTCACCATTGACAACATTCACTACTATCTTGACGATGGCGAGGCCCTTGTCATGGACCAATCTACCAGCCTTTCGGGGGACATCGTGATTCCCGACACGGTAAGGTACGATGGAGATTACTACATTGTTGTGGAGATTGACGGGAGTGCATTTAAAGGATGCACCAAGATTACCAGCGTCACTCTCCCGAACTCTGTGACTACAATCGGGAGTAGTTGCTTTTACAATTGCTCAGCTATGACAACTGTTACTCTACCAGAGGGTATAACCTCGTTGCCAGATTATTGTTTCTATGGTTGCTCCAAACTGTATTATGTGGAATTACCTGAGGGCTTAACTTCCTTGGGGAATTATTGTTTCTACGATTGCTCTGCTCTTAATGCTGTCAATCTCCCTGATGGTGTCACTTCCTTGGGTACATACTGCTTCGATGGTTGCTCAAGCCTGACATCAATAGTCCTGCCTGATGGCATTACTTCATTGGGCGAGCATACTTTCCGTAGTTGTTCAAAACTGGCATCAGTGACATTGCCTGAAGGAATAACTTCATTGGGCACATATTGCTTCGCCAACTGCAACAGTTTGGCAACAATAACTTTGCCAAGCAGTTTGACTTCCATAGGTACTTATTGCTTCTGGAGTTGCAAAAGTTTTACTTCCATTGACATACCAGATGGAGTGACTTATTTAGGGGGGTATTGTTTCGAGGGATGCACTGAACTTGCGTCAGTCAAGTTGTCCAACAGCCAAACTTCTTTAGGCTATAACTGCTTCTACGAATGCACAAGTTTGGAGGAAATAACCCTGCCTCGAAGCATCACCAGCATAGGTAAATCCTGCTTTTATAATTGCAGTTCTTTGATGTCAGTCTATTGTGAGTGGGAAAATCTCGACAACGTGAACATAGACATTTCTTCTGTTTATTACCCTGCCTTCACTGGAATCTACTCAAAAGCTAAATTATACGTTCCCACTGGTACAATCGACATGTATGCTGCGCAATCGTGGACCAGCTACTTCAATTCCATCACAGAATACACGCCAGATGGTATGACCGTTGTGCCAGACGCTTGCGGAACCCCAAGCATTGGTTACGAGAATGGACATCTGATATTTAGCAGCGGAACGGAAGGAGCAAGTTATCATTACACGATAAGCAACGACGATGTTTGCACCAGCTCTTACTCGGAAGACGGAGATATAATACTTGCCGCCGCTTATTATATAAAGGTTTACGCCTCGGCAGAGGGCTACGCAAACAGCAAAACAGCAACTGCTACTCTCTACTTCGTGGAAGGCACGGTTGACAGTTCTGCTGACGATGAAGAGGGCGAGGAGACAAGCATAAGCGCTGCCGAAGTGCGTGGCTTAGTGGTGACGAGCAACGGAAACGCGATAACGGTGAGCGGACTGGAAGAAGGTGAAACCGTTGAGGCATACGACCTTAGCGGCATAAAACTCGGCTCTGCCACCGCAAGCTATGGCTCTGCCTCAGTTCCGGTGCGCACGAATGCCAGCGGTGTGGCAATATTGCGTATTGGCAAGCAAGCGCTGAAAGTGAAGCTGTAAGCCTTAGCTCCCCAAGAGAATAGGGAAAGCTGAATAAACGAATGCGAGTTCAAGAACAGGCGGCATTGCCCGCGTCTTGAACTCGCATATTTAATTATGTGTAAGTTCGTGAAGGCGCTTCAAGCGGAATGCTTGGCAGCCTCTATCTCGTCCCTGGTTATCGGCTTTGCCTTGTGACCGAGGCGACGTGCGCCAGTGGGCGTAACGAGCCAGTCCTCCTCGTTGCGCATGCCAGTGAAGTCACGCCACTTGTTAATCTCCTCGTAATTAAGCATATCGGCATAGCGGTGTTCTGCCTGCCAGAGGTCGATGAGTTGTGGAATGAAGTAGATACCAGGCTCGATGGTGAACACGAAACCAGGCTCCAGTTCGCGGGCAAGTCGCAGGCTCTTGAAGCCAAACTGAGTGCTCTTCTCCTTGCCGCCGTAGCCCACATACTTCTCTCCCAGGCTCTCCATATCGTGAACGTCCAGCCCCAGCATATGTCCCAAGCCGCAAGGCATGAAGATGGCATAAGCGCCAGTGCGTGCCAACTCTTCGGGGTCACCCTTCACCATGCCAAGACCTTTCAGTCCCTCGCATATCTTGGCAACAGTCATAAGGTGAACGTCGCGGAAGGGTATGCCTGGGCGCAGAGCCGAAGTTGCTGTGCGGTGAGCGGTGTAGAGAACGTCGAAGATGAGCTTCTGGCGCTCTGTGAAGTGGTCGCCTACGGGAATGATGGACGAGAGGTCACCGGCATAGTGCAGCGGGCTCTCGGCGCCAGCGTCCACGAGCAGCATCTGCCCCTCTTTCAGGAGGTTGGAGCGGTCGCAATTGTGCAAAGTCTGACCGTTGACGGTGGCAATCAGGGGGAAGGACATCTCCCTGCCGTTTTGCAGCCCCACGCGTGTGATGTGGGCGGCAACCTCGCTCTCCAATACTCCCGGGCGGGCGGTCCTCATGGCCTGCACGTGCATATCCACGCTAATGTCTACCGCGAGGTCTATCTGCTCTATCTCTTCAGCCGTCTTGTGGTTACGCATGTTCACCACCGCCTCTATGAAGGCGAGGCTTGCCTTCTCCTCCTGCTGGGCATAGGGAATGCCCAAAAGCTCGTGCAGGAGAATGCGGTGCTCGGGGCGATAGGGCGGCAGGAAGTGAATGGTCTGACCCTGCTTCTGAGCGTTTGCCACGTACTTTGCGAAGTCAGCCAACGGATGAGTTTCCGTTATGCCGACCCATGAGCTGCGCTCTGCTATTGTGGACTGTGAGCCCATCCATACAATGTCATCTATGCTGGCATCGTTTGCGAAAACTATCTCACGGTCGTTGTCTATGTCAATCACCGCGCACACTCCGGCATAGTCTGAGCCGAAGAAATAGAGCATTGTGCTGTCCTGGCGGAAAGCGTAGTAGTTGTCACCATAATTTATGGGGCTCTCCTCGTTGCCTATGAACAGGAGCAGTCCGTTGCCAACCGCCTTCTTCAGTTGAGCTCGGCGGCTGACGTAAGTGTTTGAAGGAAAAAGATTGTGTTCCATAATCTCGTGTGTTGTTTATATTGTTGATTATTTAAGTCCTGCCTTCAGGGAGCGAATCACTGCACTGTTGAAGCCCGCGTGGTCCAGTTCGTTCAGTCCCTTTATGGTCACTCCGCCAGGTGTGGTCACCTTGTCTATCGCAGCCTCGGGATGCAGCCCTGTCTCGCGCAGCAGGCTCACCGCTCCCTGCATGGTCTGCAGTGCTATCTGCTTTGCCTGTGCGGGATAGAAGCCCATCTCGCAGCCGCCCTCCATCTGTGCCCTTATGTAGCGCATTACGTATGCTATGCCGCAGCTGGCCATCATCATGCCTGGACCCACCAGATTCTCAGCCACCACCAGCGTGTCGCCCACGAGGTCGTAAAGTTTCTTCACCGCGGCGGTGCTCTCAGGGCTTGCCATCTCTCCCGCTGAAATGAAACTCATGCTTGCCCCGAACTCGGCGGCAATGTTCGGTATCACGTAAAGGTACTGCCCTTCGAACCACTTTAGGGTGTCAGCCAGCATGCCGACTGTGAAATTGGCGGCGTCGCTCACGATTATCTGGTGCTCGAAGTCAATGGCGTGCCTAATCTCGTTGAGCACGGGTTTCATGAGCCACGGCTTTACTGCCAGAACTATTATGTTTGCCCCTTTTATGGCTTCCACATTGTTGGCGGTTGTCTGCACCTCAGGAAACTCCTGTTGCAGGTCCGCCCTCACTTTCTCACTCTTGTCCGCCACGCTTATGTGCTCCAGCTTTCCGCTCTTAGCCCATCCGCGTACCAGTGCGCCACCCATGTTCCCGGCGCCTATAACTGCTATTTTCATGACCTTATATATATTAGTTTTATTGTAACAAAAGTATGAGAAAATAGTGATATTGCCAAACGTATGGAACAATAAATTTATAAATGCCTCGGCGATACTTGCAAATGACGGGAGAAATACATAATTTTGCCACGTAAAAAGAGGATGTATAGACATGAACTTCAACATTAAATATCCACAGAATGAGGGAGGTATGAACTCCCGTATACAGCGGTTGCGCAAGGAGAGCATAGACACTCCAGCGACGCTGAGTATAGAGCGCGCGCTCATTGAGACAGAGTTTTACAAGGAGAACTACGGCAAGATGCCCAATTGTGTGCTGAGAGCCCGCAACTTCCTTGAGATATGCAAGCGCAAGACCATATACATTGGGCCGGACGAGCTGATAGTAGGGGAGCGCGGACCGAGACCAAAGGCAGTGCCCACGTTCCCGGAACTTACTTGTCACTCCGTGGAAGATTTACATACACTGAACAGCCGTGAGTTGCAGCCTTACCTGATTTCACAGGAAGACATAGACACCTACGAGCGTGAGGTGATTCCCTACTGGAAGGGGCGCACACAGAGGGAGCGCATCTTCAGCCACGTGAGCCGTGAGTGGGAGGAGGCGTACCACGCGGGAGTGTTCACGGAGTTTATGGAACAGCGTGCGGGAGGGCACACCGCAATGGACTCGAAGATGTACCACCGCGGCTTGCTTGACTGCAAGGAGCTGATAGCAAAGACGATAGCCGCACTCGACTATATTAACGACCCGCTTGCCACCGACAAGGAGCAGGAGCTGGAGGCAATGTCAATCTCATGCGACGCCGCCATCTTGTTCGCCGAGCGCCACGCCGACCTGGCAGAGCAGATGGCGGCTAAGGAAAGCGACCCGCAGCGCAAGAATGAATTGTTGAAGATAGCCGACGTCTGTCGCTGGGTTCCCGCCCACGCCCCGCGCGACTTGCAGGAAGCCATACAGATGTATTGGTTCGTGCATCTCGGCACAGTGACGGAGCTGAACGGCTGGGACAGCATGAACCCAGGGCATATAGACCAGCACCTCTTC
>JAJPYT010000105.1 GCA_021204845.1 Prevotellaceae bacterium
GCCGCGATTTCCGAAGCCTGGGCAGACTACCACGCCCTGGTAGCCTTTCAGCTGCTCCTCGGCATTGTCGGCGGTTATATATTCGCTGTTCACGAACTCCACCCTCACCCTGTGGTCGCAGTAAGTGCCTGCCAGCGAGAGACTTTCGCGAATGCTCTTGTATGCGTCCTGTAGGTCATATTTGCCCACCAGCGCCACCGCCACTTCATCCGTTGCCTTCTCCCTTCGTTCCAAAAAAGCGCGCCAGGGTCCCAGTTCGGGAGTGGGCCCAACCTCCACGTCCAGCTTTCGCAGGATGGTAGCGTCAAGCCCCTGGTTCAGCATATTTATAGGCACCTGGTAGATGCAGGGCAAGTCCTCGCTCTGCACCACTGCATCGAGGTCCACGTTGCAGAAGTGCGCCACTTTCTTGCGGATATCGTCGCTAAGGTGATGCTCCGTCCTAAGCACCAGAATGTCGGGCTGTATTCCTGCGCTAAGCAGCTGTTTTACACTGCTTTGCGTGGGCTTAGTCTTCAGCTCTCCAGCCGCTGCCAGATAAGGCACGTAGGTGAGATGCACGTTTATCGCGTCTTTCCCAAGCTCCCAGCGCAACTGGCGAATAGCCTCCAGAAAGGGGGCAGACTCGATGTCGCCTATAGTGCCGCCTATCTCCGTGACCACAAAGTCGAACTTATTTGTGCGCCCCAAGAGTTTCACGTTACGCTTAATCTCGTCTGTGATGTGAGGCACCACTTGTATTGTCTTTCCCAAGTAGTCTCCGCGGCGCTCCTTTTCTATCACGTTCATGTAGATGCGCCCCGTCGTTATGTTGTTCGCCACAGTGGTGTGAATGCCAGTGAATCGCTCGTAGTGCCCGAGGTCGAGGTCTGTTTCCTTCCCGTCCACTGTCACATAGCATTCCCCATGCTCGTAGGGGTTCAGCGTGCCAGGGTCGATATTGATGTATGGGTCGAACTTCTGGATTGTGATGTTGTAACCGCGGGCTTGCAGCAGTTTTCCGATGCTGCTGGATATTATGCCCTTACCCAATGAGGAAGCCACGCCTCCCGTAACAAAGATGTATTTTGTGTTAGCCATAATACATTTTCTGATGTACACTATTTCCTGCAAAAGTACAAAAAAGATTCCACTTCCAGCCCTTTTTGTGCCTAAAATAACTACCTTTGTGCCGAAAACAAAGCCAGCAAGGGATGTGTCGTACTGTCTTACCTGTTTTAATTTCTTTTTTCGCTCTTGGTGTCTCTGCCCAGCAGTATTCGCAGAATCCTTTGACAAACAGCTATTTCGGGAAGATGGACAGCCTTGCCAGGGCATGGCGGCACGCCAACCACCAGGCGGAGTTCGACGAGAAAAGGGTGCCCACAAACCCTTATATTTACCGCCTAATCTCCTCGCCTACGCTATATAACAGCACGCTGACGCACACTATGGACGTGGACTGGACATTTGACCAGGGCTTGCCGGAAAGGCGCTCAGCCTTGTCACTGGGCGTGAATTACAGCCAGAACCAGGCTCTCAACGTGATGAGAGCCACCGACCAGCATTATGCCCAAGTTTATGTGGAAGACCCGGCTCTCATTGTAAGCACCGAGGAGCACATTCGCCGCGAGCCTAAGTTGCGTGAGGAAGTGGCGCACCCCATAGAGCCAGAAAAGAAAATGGCGGACATGGCTGCCCCTATAGACTTGGGAGGTGACTTCGGAGAGCCTGTGCTCGTGAAAGTGCGCCGCCCCAAGTTCTGGACGCTGAAGGGCAGCGGCTCTTTGCAGTTCACGCAGAGCTATTATTCCGACAATTGGTATCAGGGCGGTGAGAAAAACTATGCGGAGCTTTCCTCGTTCACGCTTGAGGCAAACTTCGACAATAAGCAGAAGATACAGTGGGACAATAAGTTAGAGGTGCAGCTCGGCTTTCAGACCAGCTCCGATACGGTGCACAGGATAAAGGTCACGAGCAACCTGCTGCGCTACACTGGCAACTTTGGCTACCAGGCTACCAAAAGCTGGTACTACACAGCCTCGGTGGTATCCTACACGCAGATAATGCGCTATTTCGACACGAACGCTAACACTTATTCCACCGAGTTCGCCTCACCGCTCTATCTCACGCTTTCCGTGGGTATGACGTATAAGTTCAGCAGCAAGCAGAGCAAGTTTTCCGGCTCGCTGCTGCTCTCGCCAGTGGCTTACAACATGCGCTACGTGGGCTGCGACTCGCTCCGCAGCCGCTACAGCGTTGAGGAGGGCAAGGTGGCATACCACAATTTCGGTTCCAGCCTGACTATGAATTTCAAGCTCCTGCCTTGCAAAAATGTTACATGGGAGTCCAGAATCTACTATTTCACAAACCTCAGTTATGTTGACTTCGAGTGGGAAAACACCTTTACGTTTACCATAAACAAATACCTCAGCAGCAAGCTCTTCATCTACCCCCGCTTCGACGACAGCAGCACAGCCTACCGCGGCAATCACGGCTATTTTATGTTCAAGGAGTGGCTTTCGCTGGGTCTCAGCTTCGATTTCTAACCTGCGTTCTCCCTCAGCGACTTGTTTATTTTGGCTATGTAGCCCAGCACCTCGTCTCTTCCCTGCCTTGTCTCGCTGCTGGTGATGAAGTAGGGCGGCAGCTCTTCCCATTGCTCGCTCAGCTCGTCGAGAAAAGTGTGCACGTTTGTAGCGACTTTTCCTTTGCTAACCTTGTCTGCCTTGGTGAAAACCAATGAGAATGGCACTCCGTTTTCGCCCAGCCATTCCACGAACTCGAGGTCTATCTTCTGTGGGTCGTGGCGGCTGTCGATGAGCAGGAAAAGGTTCACCAATTGCTCCCTCTTCAGCACGTAACCCTCTATCATGTTTCTGAGTTTCAGCTGGTCTAACTTGCTGCGCCTCGCGTAGCCGTAGCCTGGGAGGTCCACTAAATACCACTCATCGTTAATGAGGAAGTGGTTTATGAGCATTGTCTTCCCGGGCAGGGCGCTGGTTTTTGCCAGTTTCTGGCGCATTGTAAGCATGTTTATTAGGCTCGACTTGCCCACGTTGCTGCGCCCGATGAAGGCATATTCCGCCTTTGTGGTTTTGGGGCAAAGGCGCACGTCTGGGCTGCTGATTACGAACTCGGCTTTCTTTATTTCCATTGTTTTTACGATTATCTGTTCATTAGTTTGTGATACTCCGCTATCCTGTCGGCAGGGGCTTTCAGCGTGATGCCTATGGCGAAGCCCTCCAGTCTTGCAGCCTCCGCTATCTCCCCGCTGAAGCTGTGGGCAACGCCTCCAGCCAGGTTCACTGGCAGGTCGGGTCGCTTGTATTGAACCACGTTGCGGGTGAAGAAGCGTCGGAACTCGCTGGTTAGCAGATTGTTTATCTGGGGCAATCCCTTGCGCTGGAGCAGGAAGGGCACCAGCGAGGCAAGAAAGCGGTTGGGCATAGGTTGCCGGTAAACTTTGTCAATAATGTCGGTTTGCGTCAGATGCAGCCAGTCCAGCAGCTCCTCTTTCATCTCCTTGCCAAGCAGCCCCTTCAGCGTGTCGCCAGCCAGTCTGCGGCCAAGCGCAGAGCCGCTGCCCTCGTCGCCTAAGATGTAGCCGAGCGGCGGCACGTTTGCGATTATTTTTTCTCCGTCGTAGAGGCAGGAGTTAGAGCCAGTGCCAAGAATGCAAGCTACCCCTTCCTCCCTGCCGCACAAGGCTCGTGCCGCGCCTAACATGTCGCTCTCCACGCTCACTCTGGCATGCGGATATTTTCTTTGCAGCGCCAGTTTAATTTTTTTGTTATAAGGCTCTATGCAGCCAGCACCGTAGAAATATATTGCTCCCACCTCGGCTTCGGGCAGGCTGCCTATCACCTCGGCAACGCTCTCCTCGCTGTCTCTCACGGGGTTTATCCCAAGGGTCTCTATCGTCCTGCCTTCCAGTCGCCAGTCTGTCTTTGTGCTTCCGCTGTCAGCTATCAGTGTCATCAGTCGCTCGCTCACTGGTCTTTGTTCTCCACAAATCCTTGAAACTCTTTTGGTTGCGCTGCCATTATGGTCATGTAAGCCTCGTCCATCACCTCTTTCATCTCCTTTCCTCTGGTATCTATCGGGGCATGGATGGTGAGCGAGAGGCGGTGGCGGTTGACGAAGTTCACGCCACGAGTGCGAGGTAGCACCTGGAAACTGCCGTCAATAGTCACTGGCACCACGGGCAGTTGCAGCTCCTCTGCCAGCTGGAAAGCTCCCTTGCGGAACACCCCCATGTGGCCCGTGAAAGTGCGTGCCCCTTCGGGAAACACCACTACCGAGGTGCCGTTTTTCAGCACTTTGCGCGCGCTGTCGTAGGTGTGTTGTATGCTTTTGGGACCGCGCTTGTCAACGAATATATGGCCAGCCTTCTCGCAAGCCTTTCCCACGAGCGGTATGTCGCGCAGGCTGCGTTTCATCAGCCACTTGAAGTTTCGCCCCAAGAAGCCGTAAATCATGAATATGTCGAAGGCTCCCTGGTGGTTGGCGACGAACACGTAAGACTGCCGCTTCTCGGTGTTCTCGTGGCCCGTAACTCGCACGGGCAGCAGCAGAATGCGGCAAAACGCCCTGGACCACAGGCAACCAGGCACATAGCCCCAGTAGTGGGCGCTGCCTAAAGTGCAGCCTATGATGGTAACTATAGCCGTGAGAGCTGTCAGAATTATCAGCAGCGGGGCGGCTATGCATAGTTGGTAAGTGCGGTAAAGTATTTTCATGGTATCTCTTATAGGTTAGATGTAAGGAATCGTTTCATTTCCTCCACGCTGAAGCCCCTGCGCCTGGAGTAGTCAGAGAGTTGGTCTTGCCCTATTTTGCCCACGCTGAAGTGGCTGGCTTTCGGGTGCGAGAATAGCAGTCCGCTCACGCTGGCGTGCGGCACCATGGCTCCGCTCTCGGTCAGTCTCACACCAATTTTGCTCATTTCCAGAATGTTGTCTATCAAGAAGTTAAGGCTCTGGTCGGGCAGTGATGGATAGCCCACGGCAGGGCGCAGCCCCTCATATTCCTCACGAAAGAGCTGCTCGGGAGTGAGATTCTCTTCCGGGGCGTAAGCCCACAGCTTGCGTCTCACTTCCTCGTGCGCCCTTTCGGCGGTAGCCTCGGCAAGGCGGTCTGCCAGTGTCTGGCACATCATGTGGCGGAAATCGTCGTCGGGGTGGCTTTGTTCCAGCCCCTTGTCCACCGACGCCACGAATAGCCCCACACAGTCTGCCTCGCCGCTCTCGCGGGGCAGCAGGAAGTCGCTGAGGCAGAGGCACGTGTCACCCTGCTGCTGCCGCAGCATGGGCAGCCGCCACTCCTTGCCCTCGTCGTCCCGCAGCACTATGTCGTCTCCCTCGCTGTTAGCGTCGAATAGACCCACAAGAGCGTGACTGCGGAACTCTCCGTCTATTCGGTTCAGCGTGGAGCGTGCCTCCTCCATCAGCTTCAGCGCCTCGCTTGCCCTGTCTCTCTCTTCTGGCGGGAAGGTTTGCAGCCAAGCCCCGCGGCACGCCTCGCAGCCGTGGACACGGCTCACAGCCCCGTAGCGCGCGGGGAAGCCCCATGCGTGGAAGAAGTAGAGCCAGTTTATGTAGCTTGCCACATCATGCGGCTGGTAGTGCATCGTGTATATCATCTCTCGTCGTCTCCGAATGTAAGAGCTTTTCCTCGGTAAGTGTCATCTATTTTTCCACGGTCGTAAGCTAAATGACCGTTCACAAACGTCTGTCTCACGCGGTGATGGAACGTCCGCCCCTCAAGCGGGCTCCAGCCGCATTTGCTGAGTATGTCTCCAGCCTCAAGCGTCCACTCGCGTCTTTCCACCAGTGTGAGGTCCGCCTTGTAGCCCTCGCGCAGGAAACCTCTCCGCCTTATGCCGAACAGCCTGGCAGGCTCGTGGCACATGAGGCTCACCAGTCTCTCCACGGATAGCACTCCCTCCTCAGCCAGCTCCAGCATTGCCACCAGCGAATACTGCACCAGCGGCATGCCCGATGCGGCACCAAGCGCTCCGCCTTGTTTTTCAGCCTTTAGGTGTGGGGCGTGGTCGGTGGCGATGAGTGAGATTCTGCCGTCGCCAAGAGCCTGGCGCAGAGCCTCGCGGTCTTCCCGTCGCTTTACCGAGGGATTCACCTTTATCGCGGAGCGGAGGGTGGGGTAGTCGTCCTGGCAGAAGAGCAGATGGCCCACGCACGCCTCGCCTGTGACATTGCCGCCCAAGAGCTCCAGCTCCCTCTCCGTGGTCAGGTGCGCCAGATGCAGCCTTGCGCTTGCCTCCCTTGCCAGCTGTGCCGCCAGTGCCGAGCTGCGGTAGCAAGCCTCCTCGTCTCTTATCCAGGTGTGGAGGCTCACTTCGGGGTCGTTGCCCCATTTCTCCCTTGCCTCGTGTGTGCGCTCGTTTATTCGTGCCGTATCCTCGCAGTGAGCCATTATCAGCGTGGGCGAGTGGCGGAACACCAGCCGCAGCCTTTCTTCGCCGCAGACGAGCATATTTCCTGTGCTGCTGCCCATGAATAGCTTTATGCCAGGTACCCTGCGCAGGTCCACACGTTTTATCTCCTCCAGATTGTCGTTTGTGGCTCCAAGGTAGTAGGCGAAGTTCACACGGCTCTCCCTTGCCCCCATTTGCTGCCTCTCGCTCCAGAGGGCGTTTGTGGTGGTCTGTGGCACCACGTTTGGCATGTCCATCACGCTGGTCACACCTCCTGCCAGAGCCGCTCTGCTTTCGGTGGCGATGGTGGCTTTGCGTGTAAGTCCCGGCTCGCGGAAGTGCACATGGTCGTCTATTACCCCTGGCAAGAGCAGCGCCCCCTCTGCGTCAAGGGTAAGGTCGGCGTTTGGCAGAGGCTCACGCTCAGCGTAAATGCTGGCTATCAGCTCGTCCTCTATCAGCAGGGAGCCACGTTGTCGCTGCCCCTCGTTCACGAGCGTGGCGTTCTCTATCAGCGTTCTCATAGCTTTATTTTGGGGTATTTGCGGAACCACCCGTCCCAGCGTAGGCGCAGCACTCCCAGCATTGCCTCGCCGAAGATGCCTCCGCTCATCTTGCTCACTCCCAGCTCGCGGTTCACGAACACCACGGGAACTTCCTTTATCTTGAAGCCGCACTTGTGGGCGGTGAACTTCATCTCTATCTGGAAGCCATAGCCTTTGAAGCGGATTTTCTCCAACTCCAAGGTTTCCAGTACTTTGCGACGGTAGCAGACGAAGCCAGCCGTTGTGTCGCGCACCTTGAAGCCAGTGACCAGTCGCACGTACATGCTGGCGCAGTACGACATTAGCACCCTGCCCAGCGGCCAGTTCACCACGTTCACTCCCTCTATGTAGCGGCTGCCGACGGAGAGGTCGAAGCCCTCCTCGGCGCAAGCGGCGCGCAGGCGTGGCAGGTCGGCAGGGTTGTGGCTGAAGTCGGCGTCCATCTCGAAGATGTATTCGTAATCGCGCTCCAGCGCCCAGCGGAAGCCGGCTATGTAGGCTGTGCCAAGTCCCTGTTTGCCCTCTCTCTCAATGAGATGCACTCTGCCTTTCAGCCTCTCCTCCATCAGGCGTTTCACTATCCGCGCCGTGCCGTCGGGCGAGCCGTCGTCTATCACCAGCACGTCGAAGCCTCCCTCCGGCAGGTGCTCTGACTTCTCCAGCCCAGTCACGGCGAGCAGGATGTTTTCTATATTTTCCCGCTCGTTATATGTGGGTATTATGACAACCGAATCCGAGTGCATGCCTAAGCCATCATATTTTTCCATTTTACAAAGATAGCACATAAAAGGGAAATAAAGAATCACATCTCTCGTTTTTCTCGCCAGCCGGGCAAGAAAAAAATAATGCCCGCTCTTCTCTCGCTTAATGCGAGGTGTTCCGCCTGTGGATTCTCGTTTTCACGCACCCCATGGGGATGAACGGCACATGGTCGTTTGCCGAATCTCATAGCTTTGTCGCAAGTTCGAGGCGTGTCGTTATCCGCTGCGGCAGATAGATTAGCATCTATTTCACGTAATTTAACCCGCAATGAGTACCGCAATTGGGTCTTCTTATACGAATTCGTTCACGTCGGGGGCTAAGTAGCTCCTCATTTGGGGACATCCCCCTTTAAGGGGGGATGTACCTCCCCGATTGAGGAGCTAATAGCACTGCTCCCGAAAGTTGGCAAGGTTGTAATCTCACAGAAACTGCTTATGTCAGAAATATAACACATCTTCCACTTCGTCTACTCAATGTGGAGGGTATGTTGGAGACTGCGTGTGCCAGTAGCGCATCTGCATTCCCTAAATTCATGGTGGCGCTTTCTATGCTGTTGTTGCCATAGCGAAATAATTTTCACGTAAATTAACCCACCTTAAACCCATCCAACAGGGTTGGGAATACATACCACAATCAATCGGGAGCTGTAAACACCCACCCTCAGGGATGCCCCCTTATAGGGGGGCATACACCCTCGTAGGGTGGGTATTTCCAGCTATGCTCCCGAAAGTCGGCAACGTGGTTATCTCATAGAAACTTGATATGTCAGAAATATAACGCATTCTCTTTGCAGGAACTCAAACTGATAGACGGTGATATTCACCTCGTGGTAAAGGTTTCCCTCTGCGGTGTGCCTTGCGGACGGAAATAATGCATTTATTTGCTCTCGGAGTTTGGAAATGTCGATTATTATTGCTAACTTTACACGTCGTAAGAGATAAGGCAAAACATGGAACAAACGAGCAGTGACATGAGGGTGCTGGAGCTGTTGTCGCAAACCTACCCCAACGCAAGCGTGGTTAGTACGGAGATTATTAACCTGCAGGCAATTATGAACCTGCCTAAGGGGACGGAGCATTTCATGGCGGATATCCACGGTGAGTACGAGGCTTTCCTGCATATCATGAAGAACGGCAGCGGGCGCATTAAACGGAAGGTGACCGAGCTGTTTGGCTTCTCGCTGGGAGAGTCGCAGATAAGGGAGCTCTGCACGCTCATCTACTACCCGGAGCAGAAACTGGAGATAGCCAAGGCATCGGGCGTGGACATGGACGAGTTCTACCGCACGAACCTCTACAGGCTGATAATGGTGATGCAGGTGATAAGCTCGAAATACACCCGCTCCAGAGTGCGCAAGGCGCTGCCGAAGGAGTTCGCCTACATCATTGAGGAGCTGCTGCACGAGTCGCGCTCCGACGACAAGCAGGCTTACCTTAACGGCATTATGGAGAGCATCATGGACACAGATCAGAGTGACGCGTTCATAACTGCCATGTGCAATGTGATACAGCAACTTAGCGTGGAGCAGTTGCACATATTGGGCGACATATTCGACCGTGGGCCAGGGGCGCACATAATCATGGACAAACTCTGCGAGACACCCAATTTCGACATACAATGGGGCAACCACGACGCACTGTGGATGGGGGCGGCGGCTGGCAACGACTGCTGCATAGCCAACGTGCTGCGCCTCTCGCTGAGATACGGCAACATGGCCACCTTGGAGGACGGCTACGGGATAAACCTGGTGCCGCTCGCCACCTTCGCCATGGAGACTTACGAAAACGACCCCTGCTACCTCTTCGGGCCGCATCTGGAGGAGGACGACCCCACGCACGACCACAAGACGCAGCGCATAATAGCGCAGATGCACAAGGCGATAAGCGTGATACAGTTCAAGCTGGAGGGGCAGATGATAGACAAGCACCCGGAGTGGGGGCTGGAGCATCGCAAAGTGCTGGAACACATAGACAAAGAACACGGACTTTGCGTGATAGAGGGCAAGGAATACCACATGAGGGATACCTTCCTGCCCACTGTGGACGAGACGCGCCCCAACGAGCTGACGCCCGAGGAGGACGACCTGGTGAGGAGGCTGAACCACTCGTTCCGCGTGAGCGACAAGCTGCAGAGGCACATAAAATGCCTGCTCAGCCACGGCTGCATGTATGGAATCTACAACAGCAACCTGCTCTTCCACGCCTCGATACCGCTGAACGCCGACGGGACGCTGAAGGAGGTGAGCCTGCTGAACGGAAAATATAAGGGCAAGGAGCTACTGCACCGCACGGGAATGCTCATGCGCTCCGCCTTCAACTCGGACACGCCAACGGCAGAGCGCCACTGGGCAAGAGACTATTTCTGGTATCTCTGGTGCGGGCCAGACTCGCCGCTCTTCGACAAGGACAAGATGACCACCTTCGAGCGGTATTTCATACTGGAGAAAGAGACGCACGACGAGAAAAAAGGCAACTATTACCTGCTGCGCAACGACGCCAAGGTGTGCGACCGCATTCTGGACGCCTTCGGGGTGGAGGGAGTTCACCGCCATATCATAAACGGGCATGTGCCAGTGCACGCCTCCAGGGGAGAGAACCCGATAAAGGCAGACGGGAAACTGATGGTGATAGACGGCGGCTTTGCCAAGGCATACCACGACACCACGGGCATAGCGGGCTACACGCTGGTTTACCACAGCCGGGGCTTCGAGCTAATACAGCACGAGCCTTTCACCAGCACGCAGGAGGCTATTCGCAAGGGCACGGACATAGCATCGAGCACGCAGATAGTGGAGATGGCTGGCAAGCGGCTGAGAGTGAGAGACACGGACAAGGGAAAACTGCTGCAAGGGCAGATAGACGAGCTGAAGGAGCTGCTCCACGCATACCGCCACGGCATACTGAAGGAGAGCGCCAAGAAATGATGCGAAATGAGAGGCACTGCAAGACCCAAGACCCCCGCAGAGGGCTTTATTCTGCACGCTGGGCGATTCTCAGGGGGCGAGCCGAGGGATGGGCGATTAAACACTTTTAAGCTCCCAGAACTTGCGAAAATGGATTAGTTTGGGTAAATTTGCAACCGCGATTAATTGTAAAACTGACGTAAAATGCAAGATGCAGAAGACAGGATTATAAAAGTGGACATCGAGCAGGAGATGCGCAAGAGCTACATCGACTACTCAATGTCGGTGATAGTTGCGCGTGCCTTGCCTGACGTTAGGGACGGCTTCAAGCCCGTCCACCGCCGCATTCTCTTTGGCATGAAAGAGTTGGGCAACGTTCACAACAAACCTTACAAGAAGAGCGCACGCACCGTGGGCGACGTGTTGGGTAAGTACCATCCACACGGCGACTCCTCGGTCTATGGGGCGCTGGTGCGCATGGCGCAGGAGTGGAACATGCGCTACACTCTGGTGGACGGACAGGGAAACTTCGGCAGCGTGGACGGAGACAGCCCTGCCGCCATGCGATATACCGAGGCGAGGCTGAGCCAGATAGGCGAGGCAATGATGCAGGACTTGGAGAAGGAGACGGTGGACATGACCAACAACTTCGACGACTCGCTGCAGGAGCCCACCGTGCTGCCGACTTGCATCCCTAACCTGCTGGTGAACGGAGCCACAGGAATAGCGGTCGGCATGGCTACAAATATTCCCACACATAATCTGGGAGAGGTGATAGACGCGTGTGTGGCTTTCGTGGATAACTCCGAACTCTCCAGCCTCGACCTGATGCAATGGATAAAGGGTCCCGACTTTCCCACTGGGGCTTACATAATGGGGCTGCAAGGCATAAAGGATGCTTACGAGACGGGCCGCGGACGCATAGTGATGCGGGCCAAGGGCGAGGTGGAGATAGGCGACCAGCACGACTCTATAGTCTTCACAGAGATACCTTACGGGGTGAACAAGGCGGAGCTGATTAAATACATAGCCCAGCTGGTGAACGACAAGAAGATAGAGGGAATATCGAACGTGAACGACGAGTCGGACAAGGAGGGCATGCGAGTGGTGATAGACGTGAAACGTGACGCCAACGCGCAAGTGGTTATGAACAAGCTCTTCAAGATGACCCCCTTGCAGACCTCCTTCAGCGTGAATACCATAGCCCTTGTGAAGGGTCGCCCCAAACTGCTTACGCTAAGGGATTGCGTGGCAAACTTCGTGGAGCACCGCCGCGACGTGGTGACCCGCCGCACGCGCTACGACCTGCGAAAGGCAGAGGAGAGGGCGCACATACTGGAGGGCCTGATAATAGCCAGCGACAACATTGACGAGGTGGTGCGCCTCATAAGGGCAAGCAAGACACCCGCCGACGCGCAGAGGGCGCTGGAGCAAAGGTTCTCGCTGGACGAGCCGCAGTCGAAAGCCATAGTGGACATGAGGCTGAGCCAGCTGACGGGACTAAGGCAGGAAGACCTGCACAACGAGTATGCCGAACTCGAGGAGAAGATAAGCTATTACCGCCAGATACTCTCAGACGACGCGCTGCTGCGCAAGGTGATAAAGGATGAGCTGCTGGAGAAAAAGGAGCAGTTCGGCGACGAGCGCCGCACGCAGATTCTGCCAGCGGCCGACGAGTTTAACGCGGAGGACTTCTATGCGGATGACGAGGTGGTGATAACCATCAGCCACATGGGCTACATAAAGCGCACGCCGCTGGCTGAGTTCCGCACCCAGTCGCGTGGTGGAGTGGGGCAGAAAGGCTCCAGCACCAGGGACAACGACTTTATCGAGTATATTTACATGGCGACGATGCACAACACCATGATGTTCTTCACCCAGAGAGGGCAGTGCTACTGGCTTAAAGTCTACGAGCTGCCTGAGGGAACAAAGAGCAACAAGGGGCGAGCCATACAAAATATGCTGAATGTGGACAGCGGCGACAAGGTGAACGCCTGTCTCTGCATACGCAAGCTGGGAGACGCGGACTTCTGCAGCCGTCACTACGTGATTTTCTGCACTAAGAACGGGCTGATAAAGAAGACCTGCCTTACAGACTTTAGCCGCCCACGCGCCAACGGAGTGCGAGCCATAAGCATAAACGACGACGACCGCGTGATAAGCGTGCAGCTGACCAACGGCTCTGACGAGATAGTGATTGCCAATAAGAACGGCCGTGCGATACGCTTCAATGAGTCGTGTGTCCGCCCGATGGGGCGCACGGCAATGGGTGTGGCAAGCATGATTCTTGACGGCGAGGACGACGAGGTTGTAGGAATGGTGGTGGTGAACGAGCCTGAGAAGGATAATATTGTCTGCATCAGTGAGAATGGCTACGGAAAGCGCAGCCTGGTGGACGACTACCGCAAGACCAACCGCCGTGCACGAGGCGTTAAGACGTTGGATATCACTGAGAAGACAGGGCGGCTGGTGACTATAGGCACCGTTGATGACACCTGCGACCTGATGATTATAAACAAGAGCGGAGTGGCTATTCGCATGCATGCCGACACAATTAGGGTAACCGGGCGTGTGGCGCAGGGAGTAAAACTCATCGACATAGGAAAGCGTAACGACGTGATAAGCAGCGTTTGCGTGGTGCCAAGGGAGGAAGATGCGGACGAGTCTCCTGCCCAGGACGAGGCGCAAAGCGAGGAAAGTAGCAACTAATACCTAAACAAAAGCGTTATGAGAAGATTATTTTTTACAGTCGTGATGCTGGCTCTCGTGGGGGCAGCATCCGCGCAGACGCCAGAGGAGAAAGCAGCTCTGAAGGCCGCCCAGAAGGAGGCGAAAGATCAGGTCGCAAAGGGAATGAGCCTGCGCGACGAAGTTTATCAGCTGTACAGCGAGATGCAAGCTGAGAAGGAAAAAGGCGAGAAAGGCAAGCAGAAAATTATCGACGACAACACCGTGTCGATAAAGGAGAAGTCTAAAGAGGCTAACGAAGTGCTGCTCACTGCCTTGGCAAGCGGAAATGTGGACGAGAAGAAAATGTATGACGCGTGCAAGGCGCTTGACGACGTGAGCTCCCAATTGCTGAACCCTGAACTGGAAAAAGCCTCGCAGCACGAAGAATTCGACACCTTGCTCTTCGCCAAGTCGGTAGATGGCGTGTGCAAGGGCTGCTACGGTGTTATTCAGTACGCCAATCCCAAGGCGGAGGAGCAGAACGTGACCCTTCAGGCAGACAAGCTGAAGATGCCTAAGCTGATGATTTATTACGCTTACCTCTGCATGTTCTACATTGAGACCAAGAACATGGATGGCGCGGCAGCCGCTTTTGACAAGTATGCCTCTTTTGCCCAGACTTACCCCTTGGTAGCCGAAGACGACGCAATTGTCAATCCCCAATACCCGGTGAGCCAGTTCGCTTTCAACCTTTATTACACTGCCTATGACCTCCGCGACGTGGCAAACTGCGAGAAATATTACAACATGGCGCTCGAATATGACGACCCGGAGAGCCAGACTTTCGTAGTAAGCAGCCGCCCGCAGCTCTACCACGAGCTTAACGACACAGTGATGTGGAAGCAGGCTCTCAACGATGTGGTGGAGAAATTCCACGGCACCGAGGTGGGCGAGACCGCTCAGCAGAATCTGCTTTCCATTGCCGGCAGCGAGGGCGGTGACGCCATGGAGCAGGAGGCTGACCGCCAGCTTTCTCTCTATCCAGAAAGCAAGGTGGCGAACTATGGTAAGGGCTACAGCCTCTTCTCGCACGAGAAGTATGAGGAGTCACTCGAATATTTCCAGAAAGCGGTTGACATAGACCCGAACTACGAGGAGGCTTGCTTCATGTGCGGCATGGCCATCTATCGCCAGGCTCTCGAGAATTATTACAAATATATAGACGCGAAGACCTACAAGTCAACAGCCGAGATGGAAGCCGCCGAGGAGCAGTATGTGAAGTCTTACTTCGTGAGGGCAAAGGATTATTTCGAGAAGTGCCGCGAGCTGGCTCCCGACAGGGTTGACGACTGGGCAGGTCCGTT
>JAJPYT010000169.1 GCA_021204845.1 Prevotellaceae bacterium
GCGCGTTGGAGAGCGAGCGAAACGGCCCGGCGTTTCCGTCTGGCTCTCGGGCCTTCAATCGCGGGCGGGCGGGAAGCGGGCGACTGAGCCTGCAAGGTCGCCGGCTTCCGTGGGCAAAGGACGGGTCAGTCTCTGAAAAGCCGGCCCAGACGGCTTGAAGAGTCTGACACCTCTGAACTCCAGAGCATTTCCACAACAGTCCGGAACAAAGTTTACACGACCTTTACTTTTTGCTTCTCTCGTGTGTTGTCCATAAGAATTCCACCAATACCGCCGCACTACCCACCGCGAGTTTTGCGTGTCGTTCCTCCAGTCCTCTAAATGACGCGGATCTCCCATGTCCACTACCATAGCGATTCCTTAAATTGTTAATATTGATCGCTATACCTTTAAGATTTCCCAGAACCCCTCTAATACTATCTGCCTCCGGTTTCTTATCGGGAATACTGCTCGGCGTAACTTTCAGATGATTTAACGTGGTGTCAACAAGCTGAGTATATTTCAATTTGGAACCAACGTCCTCTCCATCTTCCTCAAGAATGGTTTTACAGCAGCTTTCAATAAACTCCTTGGCCTTGCCGATCGCCTCTGTAGGGTTCTCACTTTGCATAGTCTTCATCAGTTCAATTTGACTCGCCATGTATGTGCTGCTGAAATTTTTTTTCATATCGTCCACTTTCTCGTTAACGATTGTTACCCCCACCTTCAGCCTTTTTGCTGCGATCTCGCATTTTTTAATAGTGTCCAAAAGTCTCGGATTATTCTTATCTCTTTGATATTCATCATTTTTTTCGTAATAGCCGTAAAGTGCCAACAATAACTTTACGACATCGTCTTCATTCCACTCGCATGTGAATTTCGATAATGATTTTCCCATTGACATTGATGGTCCAAAGAACTCACATAATCCAATGCCTATATTTTCTGTCGTGAATTTGTCAAAGTATTCTCGCTCGTAAAAATCGAGGACATATTCCCCACGCTCAAACAAATTTAAAAAATCTTTTACCTCATCCGTTGATAATTTAGAGAACCGCCTCTTTGAAATTCGCCATGAGTAAACTTCTCTGCCCGAAATCAGTCCACTTATATAGAACTCGTACCCATCTTTAGTGATTAGTTCGTTCAGTTTTTTAAATATGGGTTTCCAGGAAGCGAACTCGTCTCTTACTTCCGGATTGAATATCTCGCATAAAAAATCAAGGAGACCCTCATCTCTTCCTTCTTTTAATGGGAATCGATCATCTGTGAATATCCATTCGTTCGGGTAATCACCCAACAAAGTATGCCGCTGTATATCATCTTCTGCGTTTTCACATCGACTGTCTAATGATCTCATTGTATTCAATTGATATATACGGTTCAGAAACGTAACAGGAGTCAGCACTCCCCAAAAATTGTAATATAACGGCTGTTCTCCAGCTAAGGCAGGAATTTTCACCCCATTTGTAAGAACATCGAATATATTTCTGCGTGTAAGGGCGGTTATTTTATTCATAGTCTTCCTGTTTTAGTCCATACTCATATTCCGGCTCAGCCGCTAGACCGGCTTTGATTTCTTGCATTTCATATGGATGGATATTAAGTTTCATATTATCGTTTCGAAGGGTGATGGACAGATCATGCAGGGTCTGCTCGCGGACTTTCGTTTTCAATTGGCATTCCCATACCGTGATGCATCGCCAGCCCAATTCTGTCAGTTCCTTCAATGTCCGTTTGTCGCGCTCTTGATTCCGCAGGATTTTCGCTGTCCAGAAGTCGATGTTTGAATGCGGCATCTTGAAGTATTTGCATCCTTCGTGTCCGTGCCAGAAGCATCCGTTGACGAAGATCACGGTTTTGTATTTCCTGAGGACGATGTCCGGATGACCTGGAAGTTTGGAAGAATTAAGTCTGTAACGGAATCCTTGTGAGAAAAGGAACTTTCTCACTATCAATTCTGGCTTAGTGTCTCTGCTGTGGACCGCCGCCATGCAATTATGTCTTTGTTCCGGAGTGAACGTGTCCATTTTCGTCTAATCATTCAGCTTAGTTTCATCAGTTAGCATGTATTTATCTATCTCATCGAATGTCGTGTCGATAAACGTTTGGTTAATTAAGTGGTGAGTGTTTATTTTCCTATAGTCATCAAACAGTCGGCGGTTGAATCTGAGTTCGAATTTAAGTCTTAGGTCATCTCCCTGTTTCTCGTCTTTGTCCAGTCCCTTTGCCTCTCTTGTCGTCATTGTCCTTATTTTCGTTATCTCATATACATCTCTGATTCCCTTGCCGGCAATGTATGGAATAAAGAAGTGCAGGTTCTGCAAAGGTATGGTTGTCGGGAAACGATTTCCCGTATAATACATATTCGCTTCTCCTGCTTCATAACTCTGCATATATCCACGCCGTTTGCCGTATGTCACCCCTATTAGCACTCTGTTTCCGACATCTACGTATGTTCCTTTTTGAGGGATCACGTTTGATATGATCTCCTGTGATTTCTCCTTGATGATGTTTCTGATGAACTCTTCCAGCAGGATTCGGTTTCTTTCGTCTTTCGGACGCAGAGGGAATGCGCCGATGTTCACCTCGTCTATTGTCTTGTAGAATTTCGACACTTCCACATCTGCCGTTTCCCCGTTGCCAGGGAAGAGAATGTAGCCGCCGATCACTTCCTTCTTCAACTTATCGGACGAGTAATCTTTGTAGTATATCGCGTCTCTGTATCTGTGCATC
>JAJPYT010000066.1 GCA_021204845.1 Prevotellaceae bacterium
AAGCTCCACAGCTTTGTCTCGAAGCCGAGGCACACCTCTATCCACTGCATCTTTGCGCGCACGCTGTTAAGCGCCATTCCCACGTTGTCGCTGGGCCACACGGGGTCACTGAACTCGGGGTCGCTGAAGTCGTGGTTGAAGGTGGTGAAGGCATATCTCAGCCCTATGTAGGTGCGGTTACCGTTGTGCTTCTTGTTCACGTTATAGTCCATTCCCACGCGGAAGAAGGGCGCACGCGCATGGTAATAATTATTGTTTGTCCGTCCCTCCCTGCTGCTTTCGCCGAAGCCCAGTTCGCAGATGGGGAAGTAGTGGTCGCGGAAGTTCAGGCGAGCCGCACACTCCAGCTGGTCGAAGCGGGCGTTCACCGCTTTCATTATGGGTCCGGCCAGGTCAACTTGCACTGCCACGCCGCAGAACACGGGAGCTTTCGGTATCTCCTCCACCTCTTTCTTTGCCAGCGAGCGTGAGGGGCAGAGCAGGGCGCAGCTACAGATTAGTGCGGAAATATATCTTGATATTCTCATCCTGCATGTAGTCTACTTCGGGGCGGCTTATCACCACCGAGTCTATAATGCCGCTCTGGAAGCTCACGTCCCTCAGCTGGTGGAACATGGTCGTGGGGCAGTCGGGCGACTCGTGGTGCACCACGTTTTCCTTACTCACGTAGAAGGTGTTGCGGTAGTAGTGGTCCTCGCCGTAGAGCAGGAACACCAGAGTGTCCGTCTCGTTCCAGTAGCTCATTGGCACCTGCACGCTGCTGATGTTCACACCCCGGTTGTAAAGCACCGAGTCAGTTCCCTCGGCAGTCACGGTGAGCGTGTCGGTGAGGCTCACCTGCTTGCCAGTGCCCGAGTCGTAGAAGCCGTAGTAGCAGTAGACCACGTTGTTAAGCGTGCAGTCTATCCCCTCGCAGCCCATGAGCAGCGCAGCGGCACAGAGCGCCAAGGCGGCAGGCAGTTTTCCCCTCATAGTTCAGATTTCCTTTTCTATCTCGTAGTTGTTGCGCAGCTGGGAGTTGCGTATCAGCAGTTCGCCCAAGAAGCCCGACACGAACAGTTGCGTGCCCAATATCATCATCGTGAGCGAGATGTAGAAGTAGGGGCTGTCCGTCACCAGCGGGTGAGACATGCCGCTCGCCAGATAGTAAATCTTGTTTATTCCCACCACCAGAGCCGCCACGAAGCCGAGCAGGAACATCAGAGTGCCCACGAAGCCGAATACATGCATGGGCTTCAGCCCGAAGCTGGAGAGGAACCACAGGCTCACCAGGTCCAGGTAACCATTGGCGAACCTGTTCCATCCCATGAATTTCGACTTCCCGAACTTCCTTGCCTGGTGGTGCACCCGTTTCTCGCCTATCTTGGTGAAGCCAGCGTTCTTTGCCAGATATGGGATGTAACGGTGCATCTCGCCATACACCTCTATGTGTTTCACCACCTCGCTGCGGTAAGCCTTCAGCCCGCAGTTGAAGTCGTGCAGGTTGTGTATGCCGCTCACCTGGCGGGCTGTGGCGTTGAAGAGTTTGGTGGGAATGGTTTTCGAGAGCGGGTCGCCCTTGCTACGGTTCATTTTATATCCGCTCACAAGGTCGTACCCCTCTTTCGTTATCATCTCGTAGAGCCCTGGTATCTCGTCGGGAGAGTCTTGCAGGTCGGCGTCCATGGTTATCACCACGTCTCCCCGCGCGGCCGCGAATCCGCAGAACAGGGCAGGACTCTTGCCGTAGTTGCGGCGGAACTTTATGCCCCGCACCTCCTCATGCTCGGTGTGTAGTCTCTCCACCACTTCCCAGGAGTGGTCGGTGCTGCCGTCGCTCACGAATATCACCTCGTAGCTGAAGCCGTTCTCTTTCATCACTCGCTCAATCCAGGCGTAAAGCTCTGCCAGCGATTCCTCCTCGTTGAAGAGGGGCACTATAACAGAAATGTCCATGGTTCTTTCTCTATATGTGTCTTCTTAAACTCTATGTCAGTCCTTTTTCTTGTTAAGCCCGTTCACCCCTATCAGCATAGTGGGCAGCGAGAGCACCAGCCCCAGCGCTATGTTAAGCAGGAACATCCTGTATGTGAGCCGCGCGGGGTCGTCAAATACAGAGAAAGCCTCCCGCAACTCCTCGTCAGTTATCCCGTCGAACAGCTGCCTGTATGCTGGTATTTCCAAAGCTTGCCTCATCTGTTCCAGAAATGCCCCTCCGTCCCAGAAGCGGAAATAGAGGTATTGCACCAGAGTGGTGCAAAGCGTGGCGAACACGTAGGTCAGCATCGCCATCCACCAAGTGCGCAGCATCGAGCGCTGGCCGCTCTGCCTGTTGAAACCGCGCAGCAGCCGCCCCGCATACCAGATGGAGAAGATTCCAGCCACCAGCCCCAAATTGCCCAGCAGCGGATACCTCATCCCCAGCATGTTACAAAGGAAACTCGTGCACCACCACACAGCCACCTTCAGCCCAAAGCTCATGCAGTATCGCCGCGCCTCCCGGTAGTCAAATCCGCCCGTCTCCATTCCTTATGCAAGATATTTGGCACAAAGATAGCAATTATTTATATAACGGCACCTACCTTGGGGCATCAAAAGTTTCCATCAGGCGATAAAGGATTCGGTGGTAGTATTGGCAAGGCTGCGTCAAACCGATATTCCACAAGCGGTACGAGCGTCAAAAGTGCGCTGGCAAAGT
>JAJPYT010000181.1:0-28490 GCA_021204845.1 Prevotellaceae bacterium
AGCGCCACAGGACTTTTCTATCCAAGCGCAACCACTTGTTACCGCTTCTGTCTCGTCCAAGACGGATACCTCCCCAGCCCCGTGGTTACCCGCACTTACATATATCAAGATAAGGAGTTTGCCCTGCCAGTCTTCAGTGTTACAAGCGCAGACGACAATTTCTACAGCGACGATTATGGCATCTTTGTACAGGGCAATGGCAACGGACGGGCTGGCAACGGGCAAAGCTCGGCTTGCAATTGGAATATGGACTGGGACCGCCCTGCCAACTTCGAATATATAAACACTGAGGGCGAAATGGTTGTGAACCAGGAGACAGCTATCGAACGCTGCGGTGGATGGAGCCGCGCCTGGGAACCATACTCTTTCAAGGTGAAAGCCAACAAACAATACGAGTTGCAGAACTATCTGCCCTACGACTTCTTCACTGAGAAGCCTTACCTGAAACACAAGAGCCTGCAGATGCGCAACGGGGGCAACGACACCTACTGCCGAATAGAAGACGCGGCCCTGCAAGAAATAGTAATGCGCAGCGGCTTAGACGTGGACTGCCAAGGCTACCAACCCGTGATGCATTACATAAACGGCAAATACGCTGGCGTAATCAACATGAGAGAGCCTAACAACAAGCACTACGTCTACTCCAACTACGGACTGGACGACGATGAAATAGACCAGTTCGAGATGTCGCCCGACTCGGGCTACATACAGAAATGCGGCACTTACGAAAGCATGCAACGCTGGTATGACCTGGCCGCCGAATGCTCCGACGACGCTGTTTATGAGGAGATAAAGCAGATGGTGGACATTGACGAATACTGCAACTACATGGCAGTCTGCTTCTATCTTGGCAATACGGACTGGCCACAGAACAACGTGAAAGGCTGGAAGCCCATAATGGACGGGGGAAAATATCGTTTCATACTCTTCGACCTCGACCAGGCGTTTGCCACGACAAGCACTTTCACCACCTTTGCCAACAAGAAGAATTACACTTTCGACCTTCTCTATGGCGAAAGTGTCTCCCATATCACGAAAGAGATTGAGATGGTGACCATCTTCATAAATATGCTTAACAACGAGAGCTTCCGCAAACAGTTCATAGACACTTACTGCCTGGTCGCGGGCAGTGTGTTTGAGGCTTCGCGGTGCAAAGACATTATTTACGAGTTGTGCAACAACGTATCAAGCAGCCAGAGCATCTACAGTGAACTTTACCACACAAGTAGCACCCCATGGTCCACGGCTTACAACATAATGAACAGCCTAAGTACAAGCCGCCAGTCGACTATGATAAACACGCTGAAGAACTATTCCCCAATGGGACTTAGCAAGGCCACGGCACAATCCGTCACGCTCAGCTCCAACATAGACGAGGCTCGCCTGCTGGTAAACGACCTGCCAGTACCTACTAACACATTCAGCGGCAAACTTTTCGCCCCCATAACATTAAAGGCGCAAGCTCCCGCTGGCTTCACTTTCACTGGCTGGCGGCTGGTAAGCGGCACCGTGGGAGTTTCAGACGTAATTTCTAAAGGCAGCACATGGCGATATTACGACGGTGGGTCGCTCGACTCCGAGGACTGGATCTCCACCAGCTACACATACAGCGGTTGGGGAAGCGGGGAAGCTCCCTTAGGCTACTGCACAGGCGACACACTTACCACAAGCCTCACGAAAAGCCTGTCGACATACTATTTCGCCAATAGTTTCGATTTGAGCAGCACACCTGGCAGCGAAGATGCGTTCACGCTTAATTTCACTGTGGACGACGGTTTCATCATCTACGTGAACGGCACAGAGGCAGGGCGATACAATATGCCCTCCGGCACCGTGGAATATGACGACCTTGCCACTACATTCGCTGACGGCAACCCGGACAGCGGCACAATGACCCTGGAAACATCGCTGTTCCGCAAAGGCACAAACTACATAACCGTTGAGGTTCATAACAATGACCTCACCTCATCAGACATATATTGGGACGCAAGTATCAGCTTCGACTCCAGCGAGGCCACTGGCGAGATAGTCTGCACAGACGAGGAATACGAGATGCCGACATCTGGCACATTGGTTCTGCAGGCTTGCTACGACGAGATGAGCGATGACGAGAAACTGGCGGAAGGCATAACCACCTCTCCCATAGTGATAAACGAAGTTAGCGCAGGGAACAGCATAAACGTGAACGAATATTTCAAGAAAGACGATTGGGTGGAACTCTACAACACCACTTCTGAAGATATAGACTTGGAAGGGATGTATATGACCGACGAGAGTGCGGAGCCTCATCAATACCAGATTACCGCAGCTGGAACAAAAGCCAATACTATTATCCCAGCTCACGGATACAAGATAATATGGTGCAGCAAACGAGAGACTGAAACAGAGTTGCACGCCAACTTCAAGTTGGGAAACAATGATGGTGAGATGGTTCGCATTTGTGCCAGCGACGACAGTTGGGCGGACAGCCTCGTTTATTGCGCCCACAACGGTGACCAATCAGTAGGCCGCTATCCCGACGGAGGAGAGAATATTTATCTGATGACCAAGCCTACCATAAAGAGTTCCAACCTGATGAACACCTATGCGACGCTGTGGTCTGGCGAAGAAGGCTCTACAGACATTGAGGACATTTACACTACCGCCACACGCAACGGAGGCATGAGCATAGCCTGTGTAGGCGATTACCTAAGCATCAAGAGTGAGGAAAGCGACCACGTGACATTGGGCGTGCATACCCTTTCGGGCATAACGGTAATGTATCGCAACGTAAGCATTGAGGGTGGACATGGGAGAGTTAACATTTCAGCTCTACCTTCCGGCATCTATGTGGCTCATGCCACTGACGGAGAGGGAGGCGAATGCGCCACGAAGTTCGTGAAGAAATAGCCTTATGAACAAGACACTCAAATTAATGGTTATCCTTGCCGTCTGTGACACGGCATCATTTGCAGCCGAAAGTAGCGACAATGCCGGGCAGGGCGGCATCATCATAACAGAAATACAGAGTGCTAACATCGACCAGTTCCTTGACCACTCACGGAACTACGGCGGATGGGTGGAGCTGTACAATGCGAGCCAGTCATCGGTCTCGTTGACAGGCTGCTGGGTGAGCGACGATCCCTCTAACCTGATGAAGGTGCACCTCACACAGTCCATGACCATAGAGCCTGAGGCATACTACAACCTCTGGTTTGACCACTACGACATCAACCCCATACAGGTGGACATGAAGCTCGACGTGGAGGGAGGCACCATCTATCTCAGCGACTCCAACGGCAACCTTATAACGTCGCAAGCCTATCCACAGGGTGTGAGCCGATGCAGCTATGCCCGCAAGAGCCTTAACAGCGACGAGTGGGCTATGACCTCCACACCCACTCCCATGGCGACCAACGATGGAAGCACATTCTGCACCAAGCGGCTGGACGCTCCGATAATAGACAAAGACAGCCAGTTTTTCGGCTCAACTTTGACCGTCCAGGTCAACATACCAGAGGGAACGACCTTGCGTTATACCACCGACGGCAGTGCGCCAACGACCACGAATGGCGAGACAAGCTCAACAGGTCTCTTCTATCCCACGGAAACCACCGTGTACCGCTTCTGTCTCACCCAAGACGGCTACCTGCCCAGCCCCGTGGTCACCCGCACCTATATCTACGAGGACAAGGACTTTCCCCTGCCAGTATTCTCTGTGGTAACTGCCGCCGACAACCTCTACAGCGACGACTATGGCATATTCGTCTACGACAACAGAACGAAGGACTGGGACCGCCCCGCCAACTTCGAGTACTTCGACGCTGACGGGCAGATTGTGGTGAACCAGGAGGCAGGCATTAAGCGCACTGGCGGAGCTACCCGCATCAATGAGCCTTACGCTTTCAAGGTGAACGCAAACAAGCAGTACGAGTTGCAGAACTACCTGCCCTACGACTTCTTCGAGGAGAAGCCCTATCTAAAGCACAAGACAGTTGCTATGCGTAGCGGAGGCAACGACCCCAAATGCCGAATCAAAGACGCCGCACTGCAGGAGATAGTCATGAGGAGCGGCATTGACATCGACTGCCAGGCCTACCAGCCCGCAATGCACTACATCAACGGCAAGTACGCCGGCACCATCAACGTCCGCGAGCCAAGCAACAAGAAGTACGTCTACGCCAACTACGGTCTGGACGACGACGAGATAGACCTGCTCGAAATGCTGTACTACTTCAGGCAGAAGTGCGGCACCTACGACAGCATGCAACGCTGGCTCGACCTCGCCGCACAATGTGCCTCTGGCAATGAGGAGGCGTATGAGCAAATAAAACAGTTAGTGGACATAGACGAGTACTGCAACTACATGGCAGTGGAACTCTTTCTTTGCAACAGCGACTGGCCGCACAACAACCTCAAGGTGTGGAGGCCCATAACCGACGGGGGCAAGTTCCGCCATATAACCTACGACCTCGATCATGCATTCACGACGACCACACCCTTTACCAATCTGGCCGACGTGAGCTACCACTATTCATCGTTGTATGATTGTGAGGAGGTTCGCCTCTTCTTCGACATGCTGGGAAGCGAGAGCTTCCGCAAGCAATTCATCGACACATTCTGCCTCGTGGCGGGCAGCGTGTTCGAGCCCACACGCTGCAAGGACATCATCACCGAGCTCTGCGACCGGGTGGAAGCCTCACAGGTGCTCGATAACGATGTCTACACCAGCACCAACGTCACCCCCTGGACCACGGGCAACACGCTCATAAGCACTCTCACCGCAAGCTACCAGACTATGATGATAGACACGTTGAAGAACTACTCTCCCATGGGACTGTCGTCCACCACGGCGCAGAGCGTTACCCTCAGTGCCAACATCGATGAGGCAAGGCTCCTCGTTAACGACCTGCCCGTACCCACCAATGCATTCAGCGGCCAGCTCTTTCCCCCCATCACATTCAAGGCAGAAGCCCCAGCAGGCTATAAGTTCCTCGGGTGGCGGGAGAGGGGAAAGAGGGGCGTGCTGATGAACACATACGTCTCCACCGACGAGGAGTACGAGATGCCCACCAACTCGGGCACAATGACCCTCGTGGCCTGCTATAGGGAGCTGAGCGACGAGGAGAAGGCTGAGGCGGGCCTCACCACCACACCCATCGTAATAAACGAAGTAAGCGCAAGCAACAGCGTAAACGTGAACGAATACTTCAAGAAAGACGATTGGGTGGAACTCTACAACACCACTTCTGAAGATATAGACTTGGAAGGGATGTATATGACCGACGAGAGTGCGGAGCCTCATCAATACCAGATTACCGCAGCTGGAACAAAAGCCAATACTATTATCCCAGCTCACGGATACAAGATAATATGGTGCAGCAAACGAGAGACTGAAACAGAGTTGCACGCCAACTTCAAGTTGGGAAACAATGATGGTGAGATGGTTCGCATTTGTGCCAGCGACGACAGTTGGGCGGACAGCCTCGTTTATTGCGCCCACAACGGTGACCAATCAGTAGGCCGCTATCCCGACGGAGGAGAGAATATTTATCTGATGACCAAGCCTACCATAAAGAGTTCCAACCTGATGAACACCTACGCGACGCTGTGGTCTGGCGAAGAAGGCTCTACAGACATTGAGGACATCTACACTACCACCACACGCAACGGAGGCATGAGCATAGCCTGTGTGGGCGATTACCTGAGCATCAAGAGCGAGGAGAGCGACCACGTGACATTGGGCGTGCACACCCTTTCGGGCATAACGGTGATGTATCGCAACGTAAGCATTGAGGGTGGACACGGAAGAATCAACATTTCAGCTCTGCCTTCCGGCATCTATGTGGCTCACGCCACTGACGGAGAGGGAGGCGAATGCGCCACGAAGTTCGTGAAGAAATAAGGTCTTAACTAAATGTTATGAGGATGAAAGTCACATTGTTACAGCAAGATATTGAGTGGTCAGCGCCAGAGATTAATCTCGCCAAAGCAGAGAGAGCGATATCCGCGGCTCCAGCGAGTGACCTTTATGTTCTGCCAGAGATGTTCGCCACTGGTTTCAACGTTTCTCCCGAAGGTATAGTCGAGGATGCTGAAAGTGGTCCGGCACGTTCGTGGATGTGCCGAATGGCTGACAAATATAATGCCGCCATTGCCGGCAGCGTGGCTGTACGTGAAAGTGACGGCTCATGCTTCAACCGCTTCTACTTCGTTCGTCCTGGTGGGGATATTTCCCATTACGACAAGCGTCACCTTTTCACCTACGGGGGAGAGGACCTCGGCTACCAGCGTGGAGAGGAGAGGGTTATCATCAATTGGAGGGGCGTGCGCATTTTCTTGCAAGTCTGCTACGACTTGCGCTTCCCCGTCTGGAGCCGCAATGCCCGTCTCTCGGACACAGAGAATCTTTTCGACCTCATTCTCTATGTGGCATCGTGGCCCTCCACTCGCATGAACGTGTGGACAACCCTTCTGCCTGCCCGCGCGATAGAGAACCAGTGCTACGTCTGCGGCGTGAACCGCATAGGTTCAGACCCTTATTGCACCTACGTGGGTCGCTCCATGTTCGTTGACCCCTACGGCAGAATCACAGAATGCGGAGCGGGAGAAGAGACTCTCACCGCCGACATAGACCTTCCCAAGCTCACCGCCTTCAGACATAAATTCCCAGTGCTTGACGACCGTGACTGAGGAAAGCAAGACTCTTTCCCTCTGATTCCCGTTCTAATCACAGCTGAAATTATCCACATGACGTGCTGTCGTTAGTGCCCTTCAGCATTATGACTCATCATTGATTCTGACAATCACAGACCACAAGAAGCCCCGGCACTGTATATAGAGGCAGCGTCGGGGCTTCGTTTATGTGTATAGCTCGTTTACAACAGATAGGGAAGGAAGATGCTCACTATGAGGATGAGCAAGCCCAGGAGCAAGACACATATTGTCTTGGTGGTCACGCCTTTCCACTCACGCAGGATTATTCCCCAAACATTGCTGAAAGTTACGTTCAACGCCATGAGGATGCACCACGAGAAAGTAAGTAGCACGGGAGACCCAAGCAGGAAACCCTTGCCGAGGCTAAGTCCGAAGAACTGGCTGTACCAAAGCAGGCCAGCGATGGCGCAGAAAATGATGTTGTTCACATAGAGCGAAGTCTTGCCGTAGTCTTCCCACGTGCCATTCTTGTTGTTCTGGTAGAAGCAATAGACAGCGTTAGTGATGAAACCGCCGAGCGTGACAAGCAATGTGGCAGGCAGGGTGCGGAACATCGGGTCGGTAGCCTCAGCGAAGTAGAGGTTCTCGCCGAAACCCAAGCCTATGCTGAAGCAAGCACTCATGAAGCCACAAAGCAAAGCCACAATGATGCCCTTGGTGAAGTTGAAGTCCTTCACGGCTTTTTTCTTCTCCTCCTCACTGAGCATTTGCGACTTCATATTGCCGGCAACGCCTATCACGGCTATGCCAGCCAGCGTAACCACAACGCCCACTATCACTGGGACCGTAAGATCTCCTACCTTGCCAGTGAATAGAGGAGTAAGTATGGTGCCGAGCCCTGCGCAAGTGCCAAGGGCTATGCTCTGCCCGAGAGCTACTCCAAGATAGCGCATGGAGAGACCGAAGGTGAGCCCGCCTATGCCCCAAAGCACACCGAAGAACACTGTCCAAAGCGTTGCCCCAGGGTTAGCCAGATAAACCTCCCAAAGGCTGTGCCCAGCGGGAACCGCCAGCAAAGCGCCGAGGAAAGGCAGAATGAGCCAGGCGAAAATACCCTGCACGAGCCAATACGACTCCCAGCTCCAAGACTTTATCTTGTTGATGGGAACGTAGCAACTCGACTGGCAGAACGCTCCGACCGCTATTATAAGCAAACCTATAAATATCTCCATCAGCGCTTGCTTGTTACTTCAGCGACGTACTTGTCTATCTCAGCTATGAAGTCCTGACCTACGGGAACATTGTTGCGCACGCAGAACTCATCGTAAACAGCCTGCCAAGGCATAGCCTTCTGCTCCTCGATAAGGGCGAGAACCTTGTAACCCTCGCCAGCCAGTTCCAGTTTGCTGATAGCGGCACTGGGCTCCAGGAGAGCGCGCAACATGCACTTCTGGGCGCTGCGGCTACCGATGACGTAAGCGCCGATGCGGTTGATGGAGCCGTCGAAGAAGTCAAGCCCGTAGTGAACACGGTCAAGCGCACCGGCACGAACTATCTCAAAGAAGAGCTCCTGAGTGGGGTCGTCCATGATGGTAACGTGGTCGCTGTCCCAACGAACCGGGCGGCTGACGTGCAGCATCAGTTCCTTTATGAAAGGCAACAGGGCGCTAACCTTGTCGGCAGGGCTTTCTGTGGGATGATAATGCCCTGTGTCGATGGTCACAATCTTGTTGTTCTGCGCAGCGTAGGCAGTGTAGAAGTCGTGCGCGCCTACCGTGAAGCTCTCCAGCCCTATGCCGAACACCTTGCCCTCTATGCAATCCTTCATCATAGGCTCTTCCTTCTCGAAAATCTCGTCGAGAGACTTCTTCAGCAGATGACGGTAAAGGGCGTGGTTAACGCTCACATCCTTGCAGCCGTCGTGCACCCAAAGGTTCATGATACAGGGGTCGCCCTGCGCCTCGCCCATTGCGTTGGCTATGTCGCGGCAACGTTTTGTATGCTCAACCCAGAACTTACGTATCGACTCGTCGGGATTGGCCAGCGAGAGGCTTCCGCTCTTCGGGTGTGAGAAGCTGGAGCTGTTGAAGTCGAGCAGTGTGTTGTGCTCCTTTGCCCACTCTATCCAGCTCTGGAAATACTCCACGGTAACCTCGTCACGGTCAACAACCTTGCCCTTGAAGTCACCGTATATCTCGTGGAGGTTCAGACGGTGGTTGCCTGGAATGAGGCTCTTAGCCTTCAGAATGTCCTGACGGAGCTCGTCTATGTTACGTGCGGCACCAGGGAAGTCGCCAGTGCTCTGTATGCCACCGCTCATGGCGCCAGCCTGCACCTCAAATCCATGCACATCATCCGCCTGCCAGCAATGCAGGGAAAGATGGAAATCTTGCAGCTGTTTCAGCACTGCCTCTGTGTCCACTCCAATTTCAGCGTAACGCTCACGTGCCACGGCGTAAGCCTGGTCAATTAATTCTTTCTTCATGATACTGTGTTTTATTTTAGTGATGTGAATTTACTGTATGTCTCTTCCCACTCCGCACTGGCGTGTGGCTCGTATGTCTTAAGAGTGACGCTCCTGCCCACTATGGCACGCATCTCAGGCAAGGTGGAGACTCCACCATCAGCCTTTATTTGCACAAGAGTATTGCCCAATGCCGTGCCCTCTGAAGGACCGGCTATTACGGGCAGCCCCGTGCAGTCGGCTGTCATCTGCATAAGGTGTGGGTTCATGCTTCCGCCGCCAATGGCATGCAGGCGAGTGATGGGGAAAGACGCCATGCCGCCCAGCAACTCTATCACTTGACGATAGCGCAGAGCCAGCGAGCGGTAAATCAGGCGTATGAAGTCGGCAGGCGACTGAGGCTCAGGCTGCGAGGTGCGCTTGCAGAAGTCACGTATAGCCTGGCACATGCTGTCGGGATGAGCGAACGAAGCGTCGTCTGGAACAATGATTCCATTATAGCCCGATGTCTCGCACAAGGCGGTGAGCGGTCCTATCTTCTCCGGCACATCGCGGAACTCCTTGCGGCAATTCTCGAAGAGCCACAATCCGCAGATGTTCTTAAGGAAGCGAGTGGTGCCCTCCAGACCGCCCTCGTTGGTGAAGTTGCCCTGGAAACTTTCCTCCGTAATTATGGGAGTAGGGCTTTCTATGCCCAGCAACGACCATGTGCCGCAACTCAGATAAGCATAATTGCTGTCAGCCGCTGGCACAGCCGCCACGGCGCTTGCCGTGTCATGACTGCCCACTGCCACCACTGGCACAGGACCCATTCCCGTTGCCGTCTGCACCTGCCGCGTGAGTGTGCCTATATGCTCGCCCGGCATTACCAGTCGACCGAAGTGCTCTCTCGTAAGTCCAAGGGTGGTAAGCAACGCCTCGTCGAGGTCGCCCGTGTTGGGGTTGAGCATCTGGCTTGTGCTTGCGACGGTATATTCGCATACTGCCTCACCAGTGAGCATATATATGAGAGCGTCGGGGATGAAGAGTATCTTTGCCGCGTGCTCTAACGCTTCCGAACCAATCCTGCGCTGCGCGTCCAGCTGGAAGAGGGAGTTGAAGGGCATAAACTGTATACCTGTGCGGTCATAGAGTTCAGTCCGCGCCATCTTCTCCTTGAAGTATAGCTCCATCTCGCCGTCAGTGTAGCTGTCGCGGTAGCAGTGTGGCAGGCCCAGAAGCTGCCCGTCCCTGCCGAAATGGGCGAAGTCGCAGCCCCACGTGTCTATACCAATGCTCGTAAGCTGTATGCCTTCGGTGGCAGCTTTGCGCAGGGCAGTGAGAATCTCATTGTAAAGATGGGGTAAATCCCAATAGACATAACCGCCGATTGGCAGTTGCGGATTGGCGAAACGGGTATACTCCTGCATGTCCGCCTTCTCTCCGTCGAAGCTGGAGAGTACTGTTCTTCCACTTGTGGCTCCCAGGTCCACCGCAAGATAGTGTTTCATGATGTTCATTGTTTATATTTAAGGTTTTGACAAAGATAGGGATTTTTCCTTAATCTTGCTACAATGAGAGTGAAAAGTTACTTGATTTTTATAAAAGATGTCGCCATTCACTGCCCGAGTAAAGCCTGGCGGTCGTGTTTGGGAAGCGAGGCTACCACCATCTCATACGACTGGCGCACCAGCTCCAAGAGCGTCCGCTCTGGCACGTCGGAGCGGAAATGTACGCTTATCCAATACCTCTTGTTCATGTGCCAGCCTGGTCTCACTCCCTCGTAACGGGCTTGCAACTCTGCTATCCGCCTCGTAGGGCACTTGATGTCACAGAAGTCGAACTTGTCTATGTTCACGAAGCAAAACCATTTGTTCCCAACGCAAAACACCAGTATGTTCCTATCGTAATCGGACGTTGCTTTGCCAAAAGGCATCTTCTCGCTCACTCCTTTCAGCGAAAGGCAAAATGCCCGGAAGTCTTCTATATTCATGACCACAAAAGTTTAAAACCAGTGGTAAAGTTAGCAATAATATGCGAGCCAAAGCTTTTTTTCCCTACCTTTGTGGTACAACAAGACCTGAAGAAAGTGGAAAAACCTTGTCTTACGAGAGATATGATAGACTGCTTCGTGCCTGCCGAAGCAGTGGAGACGATCCAAAGGTTACGCTCCGAGAGGCGGGTAAGCCAGGTGTTCACACTTAGCGCGCCTCCCTGCCGCACCGAGACACTGAAGGAGATAGCCCAGACGGGCACCTCGGCTTACGTGTTACTTTATACCAAAACTGCACCGCTCGAACTGGGCTTCCATGCCCTTGAGCGCTTCCTCACCGTGGCAAGCGACAGCGGAGCGCCGCTCGTATATGCCGACCACTACGCTGTGGTGGAGGGAGAAAAGCGGAAGTCTCCCGTCACCGACTATCAGTTAGGCTCTGTCCGCGACGATTTCCGCATGGGCAGCGTGCTCTTTATCCGCCGCTCCGCCCTCACGGAATACTTTCTTCAGGAGCATCTCCACCAATATCAGCATGCGGCTCTCTACGACCTGCGCCTCTTCTTCAGCCGCCAACAACTGCCACTGCACATAAACGAATATCTCTACACAGAGGAGGAGACGGACAACAGAAAGAGCGGAGAGAAGCAGTTCGACTACGTAGACCCACGAAACCACACCAGGCAGACTGAGATGGAGCGGGCGGTTACCCGACACCTGCGTGCCATAGACGCGTATTTGGCGGCAGGCGAATTCGACGACACTATGATACGCGCCGATTGGCCAGGACCAGAGGCAAGCATCATCATACCCGTGAGAAACCGCGCCCGCACCATAGCCGACGCACTGCGCTCAGCCACGCAGCAGAAGACGGACTTCAGCTACAACGTGATAGTGATAGACAACGGCAGCACCGACGGCACCACTGAGATAATAAGGCGTATGGCGGAGGAGGACGGGAGAATTATCCACCTCGTTCCGCAGAGGGACGACTTGGGCATAGGCGGTTGCTGGAATCTTGCCCTGCACGACCAAAGATGTGGGCAGTTTGCCGTGCAGTTAGACTCCGACGACTTGTACAGCTCGCCCCAGACGCTTCAGCTCATCGTAGACAAGTTTCACGAGGAGAAGGCGGCAATGGTCATAGGCTCTTACCGCATGTGCGACTTTTCCCTGCGCACTTTGCCGCCTGGCCTCATCGACCACCGCGAATGGACAATGGAGAACGGCCGCAACAACGCCTTGCGCATAAATGGCTTGGGAGCGCCACGCGCCTTCCACACCCCAGTGTTGCGCGAGATAGAGATACCCAACACAAGCTATGGCGAGGACTATGCCCTCGGTCTCATGCTTAGCCGGCGCTACCGCATAAGCCGCATCTTCGACGAGCTTTATCTCTGCCGCCGTTGGGAGGGGAACAGCGATGCCGCGCTCACCACCGAGGCCCTGAACCGCAACGACGCTTATAAGGACAGTCTGCGCACGCTTGAGATAATGGCGCGCCAGAGGCTTTGCGCCCTGCGGGGGCGCTCGGTAATGGAAGAGGAGGTGCAGGCGTTCCATGCCGCAGAGCTTGCCCAGTGGGCGGAAGCCCAGGACAGATATGCCGAGCTGGAGCAAGTGCAGACACGTGAGCTCACGACGGGCGACATATCGCTTACCGCACAGTGGAACCCCGCACGCATAGTAAGCACCGCCGCACAGGTGGACCCGCAGTCCATCAGCGAGCGCCCCTGTTTTCTCTGCCGCCACAATCGCCCATTGGAGCAGCACGAACTGCCAACGTTGCGCCACTACGACATTCTCGTGAACCCCTTCCCCATACTGCCCTGCCATCTCACCATAACCACCAGGCGGCACCAGCCCCAGTCCATCTTCAACCACTTCAGCCCCATGCGATTGCTGGCATGGAACCTCTCCGACCACGTGATATTCTACAACGGCGCCTTATGCGGAGCCTCGTGTCCTGACCATTGCCACTTGCAGGCAGGGAAGCGCGGCAGCGTGCCTATAGAGCGCGACTGGAAACTCTACGAGCCCAATCTGCAGAAGCTCTATCCGCTCACAGGCAGGGAAGAGGCGGAGATAGAAGAGGCCGGCAACACGCACGGTTGCGGGCTCTACCTGCTCACCTCGTGGGTCTGCCCCGTCTTTGTGATACGTTCGCTGCCAGCAGAGCCCGACAGCATTCTTTGCCAGCGGCTCTATCACGCCCTGCCTGCCAGGGATGGGGAGATGGAGCCTCGCCTCAACGCCCTCTGCTGGCGGCAGCAAGGCACGGCAGGCCGCACCGACGAGGTTGTGACAATCATCTTTCCCCGCAAGAAGCATCGTCCCGATTGCTACCCTTCCCTGATGGTCAGCCCTGGCGCCTTGGACATGGGCGGACTGATAGTGACCCCTCGGCAGGAGGATTTCCTGCGCCTCACGCCCTCCCTTGCCGAAAGCATACTCCGCGAGGTGGCGATGACGCGTGAGGAGCTGGAACCCGTGATAGCGGAAGTCAGCGGAATAGACACCTCTATACCCGCGGAGGAAGAGCCAGAGAGCCTGGCTGAGGAGTTTGACAGCGAGCCAGAGGTACACGTGGGCATAACAGCGGCGGAATGCCTTCGCCTGAGACTCAACGGCAACTTCCGCCTGAAGGGAGAGACCATAACGGGCGAGCAGACGGTGCTTGCCGAGGACAGCGGCATCAACTGGGAGGGCAACGTCTACAAGGAGCTCACCCTGCGCCCGCTTGACCCCGACGCCACTTTCACTCTCCACGATGTCACCATAGGCCGCTCGTTCCACTGGGAGCGGCACGAGGAGCAGACCTTCCAGGGCAAGCTCCACCTGGTGATGGAGGAGAAGAAGATTATCGCCATCAACATATTGCCGGTGGAGTGCTACCTTACAAGCGTAATAGGCAGCGAGATGAAGGAGACTTGCCCCATGGAGTTCCTGAAGGCGAGCGCGGTAATCAGCCGCAGCTGGCTGCTGGCGCAGATGCGCAAGCGCCGCCACTCGGGCGGACATGCCTTCTTCCAGTTCAAGCGAACGGACTCTGAGAGCATACGCTGGCACGACCAGGAGGAGCACTCCCTCTTCGACGTTTGCGCCGACGACCACTGCCAGCGCTACCAGGGTGTCACCCGTGCCGTGGGCAGGCAAGTATCCAAAGCCGTAAGCCTGACAACAGGCGAGATTCTCACCGACCATGGCGAGGTATGCGACGCGCGCTTCAGCAAATGCTGCGGTGGAGCTACCAACAGCTTTGAGAACTGCTGGGCAGACACGCCCCACCCCTATCTCGTCTCCATACGCGACCTGCCCTCCCACAGCGGCTCACGCGCCACGTTGCCCGACCTCTCCACTGAGGAGGCCGCCCGCGAGTGGATTCTCAGCACTCCCCCAAGCGCCTGCAACACGCAGGACCCCGACGTGCTTGCGGCCGTACTCAACGACTACGACCGCGAGACCCCCGATTTCTATCGTTGGCAGGTATCTTACTCGCAGGAGGAATTGCATGCCATCATCACCGAGAGGCTTGGCACCGACCTTGGTCCCATACTCAACCTTGAGCCTGTAAAGCGCAGCCGTAGCGGCCATCTCGTCACGCTTCGCATAGTGGGCAAGGAGGGCAGCTTCACCATAGGCAAGGAACTGGAGATTCGCCATGCGCTCAGTCAGTCGCACCTTCTCTCCAGCGCCATAGTGGTGGACGCTCTTGACGTGGAGGACGGCATTCCCCGCCGCTTTGTCATCCACGGCGCCGGCTGGGGCCACGGCGTGGGTCTCTGCCAGATAGGTGCCGCAGTCATGGGCATGCAGGGCTATTCCTACCAGGACATTCTGCACCACTACTACAACCATGCCGTCATCTCCAAGCTTTACGGAGAGCAGGAGACGGAGTAATACCCCGAATCTCCGCACCAACACACGTGAATCAGTGCGGTGATTAGCCTTTGTTTGTGCAATGATTAAGCTTAGTTCGTGCGGTGATTATAGGATAGCCAGCGCATAGATGTTATTTTTCTTCTGCGTTTTTTAGTGGTGTTTCACTGATATTTTCTATCTTTGCACACACAAAACCTAAACCAGACTGCGTATGTAACATAGAAGAGAAAGGACATTCAAATAAAATGCGTTAGCTTACGTTCTTGTTATCTATAAATCGCCAATTTAAAGTAACAACCAAGAGTGAAAGCCAATGCTCACGCGTTCAGCGTGGGCTTTTACTTAGATATGGTTGTGCGGTGTTTGGCGATACCTTAGATAACGTAGACGAAGTAATCAGTCCACGTTTTTTTATTGTCCATACCAACGACTCTTTGGACTGGCAAACAATAGTAATAACATAAACATATATACAGTAATACTATGAAGAGAGCGCAAACTTTTAAAATAAACGGGCATGAGTACATTGACTTAGGCTTGAAAGTGAAGTGGGCCACATGCAACGTAGGGGCTTTGTCCTCCTCGGACTACGGCAACTATTATGCCTGGGGAGAGACGAGCCCGAAATCATCATACACGGCGGATAACTGCACCACATACGGGAAGGTAATGGACGACATATCGGGCAACACACTATACGATGCGGCAAGGGCTAACTGGGGCGGAACGTGGCGCATGCCCACACGGGCTGAGATGTACGAACTGTTTAGCAAATGCCAGTGGGAATGGGCCCCAATGGACGGACTGACGAACGGTTACAAAGTGATAGGTCCCAACGGCAACAGCATCTTTCTTCCCGCGGCTGCCTGGTGCTTCGGGGGGTCGCTCCATTATGCTGGAGACTATGGTTACTACTGGAGTTCCACACCTGACGCGAGCAATACTCCATACGCATACACTCTCCACTTCAACCGTACAAACATCAGCAGACGTTGGAGCAACCGCAGTCACGGACGGAGCATTCGTCCTGTCTCGGATTGAGGGGCGAAATACACTACTCATACATGGCTGTGGCGATCCTATATGGATCGTTCCAGCGATCCTATATGAATCGTCGCGGCGATCCTATATGGATCGTTTTAGGCACTTATGATAACCCTTCTTAGCCTATCTTCTTTTACTGAAGAAGGGGAAGGAAAGGGATGGGTAAGGGAATAGAGAATGAATCACCGCCCGTAGGTCTTTATCAGGCGACGTATCTTGTCGTTTAGCTCTGTGGCGCCCATCAGTTGCTCCGTGGTGAGGTGCATGCGGTAGCGCCAGTAGTGGCGGGGACGGGCAGGGATGTTTATGCGCTCGGCATGTGCGTTGGGATAGCGCAGCGTCTCGTCGATGCTCAGCCAGTCTTGCAACGAGAGGAGGCAGAGCATGGAGGGAGAATCGAGATGGAGCGAGACCACCTGCTGCGCCAGCCAGCCAGGCAGCGGGGAGGGAGCGGGACCGTCGTGACAGAGAGCCTCCTTGTAGAAGCGCTGAGTGACCACCTTGTCCTCCTCCCACCAGCCACGGAGCGTGGGCATGTCGTGGGTGCTGATGGTGGCAACGCTACGGTAGGGGTTCTCCCACAGATGACCAAAGGAGTACTGGGGATTCTTGGGCATGGACTGTATCTCCAAGGAAAGAATGCGCAGAGCGTCGAGAGCCCAAGGCACGCAGGCTGGTACCATGCCGAGGTCTTCGGCACAGGGAAGCATGCGAGTGGAACCCACCAGAAGGCTGAGCTTGCTCATTGCCTCTGTGTACCAGAACTGGTTGTGGCGGTGATAGAAGTATTCCTCGTAGAGCTTGTTGAAAGCCTCCTTCTCCCAGTCGCCAAGCGCGCGGTAGGCATAGTCCTCCTGCGCCGCTATGCGGGGGTGATAGGCGGAGGAGTCATGATTGTCGACAACGAAGAGCACATTGCTGATGAGGCGGTAAAGTCCGTCGCGCAGGGTGTCGTCGTGACTATGGGCAAAAGCCTTCTCCACCTGCCGTTGCGTGGCGTATTCAGGTTTCAGACAATAGTGGCCGTCGCCCATGAAATCGAGATAGAGGCGGCGCACCTCGGCAGCGCGGTCACCGAAGATGGCATAGAGAATCCAGTCCGTTATGAGCGGACGAGTATACTGGTCACGCCAGGGCAGACCGTAGCTCTCTATCTCCTGCGCCGACATGGGCATGGCGGGGGAGAACTGCCCGAGCAGACCGTGCACACTGTGGCGCGGTATCTCCCAAATGCGGAAGAAGCCCAGCACGTGGTCTATGCGGAAAGCGTCGAAATACTCCGCCATCTTGGCGAGGCGGCGACGCCACCACTGGCAACCGTCCTCCATCATCCTGTCCCAGTTGTAAGTGGGGAAGCCCCAGTTCTGCCCGTTGGGGCTGAAGGCATCGGGCGGAGCGCCAGCCTGTCCGTTCATATTGAAATAGCCGGGCTCCATCCACACGTCAACGCCAGTGCGGCACACCCCTATGGGGATGTCCGCCTTCAGCGCCACGCCACGGCTGCGGGCATAGTGTGAGGCATCGAGCAACTGCATGTGGAGAAGATATTGCACGAAACAGTGGAAGCGAATCTCCCGCAGACTCTCAGTGCCTTCCTGGCACAAGCCGCTCACCTTGGCGGCATCGTAAACGCTCCAGTCGCCCCAGTCGTGAAAATCGGGGCTCTCGTGCGTGCCACGCAGGTAGCAGAAGGCGGCGTAAGGCAAGAGCCACTCCTCGTTGCGGCGGTAAAAGTCACGATAGCCCTTCCTTGCCAGCATGCGTTCCCCCTCCTGCTCGAAGAGCAAGCGCAGATAGGCACGCTTAGCCTTGTTCACCTCTTCGTAGTCCATCTGCCCAAGGGCGTTCAGCTCCTTGCGCACCGTCTCGAAGTGTTCCCGCTTCTTCAGGTCTTTCAGGCGGGGCAGCGCACGCAAATCGACGTACATGGGGTGGAAGGCGTATACGCTGGTGCTGTTGTAGGGATATGAATCGCTCCATTTGCCAGTGATGGTAGTGTCGTTGATGGGCAGAATCTGCAAGACGTGCTGCCCAGTGAGAGCCAGCCAGTCTACCATGCGCTTGATGTCGCCGAAGTCTCCCACACCGAAGCTGCCCTCGCTGCGGATGCTGAACACGGGAATCACGCAGCCAGCCCCTCGCCATGGGGAGAAAGGCAGAGTGACCGACTCGTCCTGCATCACCCACATCATGCCAGACGCAATGCGCAACTGGGCAAGCCGCCTGTTGTCGCGCATCTCCCAGCCACGGCGCTCTCCCGTGAGCCTGTCTAAGGCGAGGAACTTATATTCTATTGTTCCATGGAGCGACGATACGTCAACAGCGAAAGCCCACTCGTTTGGAGATATTTCCCTCATGCGCAACTCACGCCCGACCTCCCAGTTGCCAAGGAGAGGCTGGTTGCCAGAGACCGCCAGTTCGCAACCTTCGGGCAGGGCATGCACAAAGACACGGACCACAAGCATGCGCTCACCCCGCGGCTCGGGCAGGTCAGAGAGCTCACGCCGCAGGAACGCCTCGGTGAAAGCGCTGCTGAAGCAGTGGGCATCGTGCGGCATGTCGTGCCAGCGGTCGCGGCATACCATGCGACGCGTTCCCGCGGGGAACTTCAGCTTGTGCGGCACTATCACCCATTCGTGTCGCACTACCGTTCCGTCTTTCACTATGCTGTAAGTGTACACCGCTCTCTCTGCCACAGAGGGCAGGGTCAAGTCCGTGCGCCAGACCGCGCCGTCCGACGTGGACAAGTCTTGCCACAGATGGCGCACCTGCCCGTCGGTGGCTGTGTACTGTAGGTTAAGCCTTACGTTCTCTCCCCAAGTGGTCCTGTACTCAATCTGAAAATTGATTTCCATAACTCCAATACCCTTTAGTCATGTGGCACTGCCCAAAGTTACCTATTTATTTCCATACCGCTGTCCTTTCCCCCGCTCTTTTTAAATTCCGTTTTACACTTTTATGTCCACAGGCGTGGCAGTCTCGCATTTTTTACGTAAGTTTGCTACAACAATTAACTGTAGATACCATGAAAAAGATATTCCTCTTTACCGCCGCACTTGCCCTGACACTGGGAGCCGTGGCACAGCGAACGGAGACTTTATTGACCGAAGGATGGAGGTTCCACTTGGGAGAGGTGGAGAACGGACAAGCCACGGAGACCGACGACAGCGGCTGGGAAGAGGTCACCATACCTCACGACTGGGCTATCAAGGGTCCCTTCGACCGCCAGTGGGACTTGCAGCAGGTTGCCGTGAAGCAGAATGGGGAGAGCATACCCACGTGGAAGACTGGACGCTCGGGCGGCTTGCCATACATAGGCGTGGGCTGGTATCGCACCTTGTTCACCTGCCCTGCCGAGGGGCGTACTGAGCTCGTGTTCGACGGTGCCATGAGCCAGGCGCAGGTATACGTGAACGGAGAGAAAGCCATAGCATGGCCCTATGGCTACAACTCTTTCCACGTGGACGTTACCGCCCTTGTCAACCACGACGGGCAGCCCAACACGTTGGCGGTGAGGCTGCAGAACCGTGAGCAGAGCAGCCGCTGGTATCCGGGGGCGGGGCTCTACAGGAACGTGCACTTAGTGACTACCGGGGAAGTGCACGTCCCCGTGTGGGGAACGCAGGTCACCACTCCCCATGTGGCGGACGATTACGCCTCCGTCTGCCTGAAAACGAGCATTGAGAACAGCGGCGACAGCCTGGTGAGAGTGCTGACAAACATAGTGGATGCCACGGGAAAGGTTGTGGCGACCAAGGACAACACCATGAAGATAAACCACGGCCAGCCTTTCGAGCAGAACTTCATAGTAGACTCTCCCATGCTATGGTCGCCCGAGAGCCCTGCCCTCTACGAGGCCCGTTCTGAGATTTTCATTGGCGGGGAGAAGGTTGACGAATACTCTACACGGTTTGGCATACGCTCTATAGAGATGGTGGCGGACAAGGGTTTCTTCCTCAACGGAAAGCATCTTAAGTTCCAGGGTGTCTGCCTTCATCACGACTTGGGTCCACTTGGCGCTGCCGTGAACACGAGCGCCATACGCCACCAGTTGAGCTTGCTTAAGGAGATGGGCTGCAATGCCGTGCGCACGAGCCACAATATGCCCGCTCCCGAACTGGTTAGCCTCTGCGACGAGATGGGCCTCATGCTCATGGTTGAGCCTTTCGACGAGTGGGATGTTGCCAAATGCCTTAACGGCTATCACCTCTACTTCCCAGAGTGGGCGGAACGGGATATGGTGAACATGCTGCGCCATTACAGGAACAATCCCTCCGTGGTGATGTGGAGCATAGGCAACGAGGTGCCCACACAGTGGAAGGCGGAGGGCTACAAGACAGCCTCCTTCCTGCAGGACATCTGCCACCGCGAGGACCCCACACGCCCCGTCACCTGCGGCATGGACCAGGTGAGCGCAGTGCTCTCCAACGGCTTTGCCGCCATGCTCGACATACCAGGCTTCAACTACCGCACGGGGCGCTACGTCGAGGCGTACAACACACTGCCGCAGAATCTGGTGCTGGGCAGCGAGACCAGCAGCACCGTGAGCAGCCGTGGCACATACATGTTCCCTGCGGAGTTGAGGAATGATGCACTCTATCCCAACCACCAAAGCTCAGGCTACGACCTTGAGGCTTGCTCGTGGAGCAACGTGCCCGACGAGGATTTCGCCCTTGCCGAGGACTATGAGTGGACTTTGGGGCAGTTCGTATGGACGGGCTTCGACTATCTCGGTGAGCCCAGCCCCTACGACACCGACGCTTGGCCCAACCACAGCAGTCTCTTCGGCATCATCGACCTCGCCTCCCTGCCCAAGGACCGTTACTATCTCTACCGCAGCCATTGGCTTCCCAGTGAGCCTACCCTCCACGTGCTGCCCCACTGGACATGGCCCGGGCGCGAGGGAGAGGTCACTCCAGTCTTTGTTTACACCAATTGCCCTGCCGCCGAGCTTTTCGTGAACGGGAAGAGCCAGGGCATACAGCGGAAGCTCACGGCAGAGGAAAGCGAGGCTCTGCGGAGCTCCGACCCCCTGTTCCGCCAACGCCGCTATCGCCTTATGTGGACCGACGTTGTCTACGAGCCTGGCGAGCTCCGTGTGGTGGCATACAACCAGGATGGAAGCGTGGCAGCTGAGCAGACAGTGAGGACGGCGGGCAAGCCCCACCACCTGCAACTGACTACTGATCGTACCGAACTCTCCGCCAATGGTGGCGACCTCTGCTATGTTACCGTCAGTGTGGTCGACAAGGAAGGCAATCTCTGCCCCTTCGCCACTCCGTTGGTGGAGTTCAGCGTCAGCGGGGCTGGCACTTTCCGTGCCGCCGCCAATGGCGACCCTACCTGTCTCGACCTCTTCCACCTGCCTCGGCACCATGCTTTCGCAGGGCAGCTCAGCGCCATAGTACAGACTATGGGAGAGGCTGGCGACATCGTGCTCACCGCAAAGGCGAAAGGCTTACGCTCAGGCAGCATCACTTTGACATCACAGTAATTCATCCGCCAGCCCAAGGGCAAACGTAGAGGTTAAGTCATTCTTTGATTCCGCGCAGTATCAATCCGCACTGCCAATGCTTGGGAAATGGCTTTTCTGCCTATGAATTGTAGCGGGAAAGGGACTTGAACCCTTGACCTTCGGATTATGAATCCGACGCTCTAACCAGCTGAGCTATCCCGCCATCCACATGAAAAGCAAGTGCAAAGGTATGCTATTTTTTCTATTTCGCAAAGCGGGGAGGAAAGTTTTTTCCACACCAGTCCCTAAAAGCGGCTTTTTCTTCGTACCTTTGCGAGGGCAACATAACAAGCGGTACGCGAGTGAGAATGATAAAGAGGCTGGACGCCTTCTTGCTTAAGGCTTTCCTGCAATTGTTTGCGGGCACTTTCTTCGTCTGCCTTTTCGTGTTCATGATGCAGTTCACCTGGCGCTACACCGACGAGCTGATAGGCAAGGGTCTGTCGTGGGATGTGCTGGCGAAATTTTTCTGGTACATGGGGCTGACACTCGTGCCTATGTCGCTGCCCCTGGCGATACTGCTGGCATCACTCATCACCTTCGGCAACATGGGCGAGCGGCTGGAGCTCCTGTCGATGAAGGCCGCTGGCATCCCACTAATACGCATACTGATGCCGCTGCTCTGCATGGTGGCGATAGTGGGCTGCGCAAGCTTCGTGTTCCAGAACAACATAGGACCAGAGGCCACCAAGAAACTGGCTGCCCTGCTCTGGAGCATGAAACGCAAGTCTCCCGAACTGGAGATACCTGAAGAGCAGTTCTACAGCGCCATACCGGGCTACAACATCTTCGTGGAACATAAGGACAAGGAGACTGGCATGCTCTACGGAATGATGATATACACCAACTCGGGGAACTTCGAGGATGTGCAGATAGTGCTCGCAGACTCGGCACGGCTGCAAAGCACGGCAGACAAGAAGCACCTGAAGCTGACACTATACTCGGGCGAGCGCTTCCGCAACATGGACGCAAGGAGCGGCAACATGATGAGAGCCGCCATCCCTTACATGCGCGAGACGTTCAACAAGGAGGTGGACCTGATAGAGTTCGACGGGGAGTTCGACCTGATGAGCGCAGACCTGTTCGGGCACAACGCCGCCACCAAGAACATCCGCAACATAGAGGCGGGCATAGACTCACTGAACAACCGCATAGACAGCACGGGGCGAGCTATATACGAGGCGCAACTGCGGGGAGCCATGAGACGCGACATAAGCACACGCGGAGCAGACACGGCGAAGGTGGTGGAGCTGGCTGCCGAGAGCGAGCCGTTCGACACGCTATACTCGCACCTGTCCATTGAAAAGAAGCAAATGGCACTGCGCAGTGCCAAGAGCGCTGTGAAACAGTTGCAGGCGGAATATGACTTCCGCAGCCTCATCTCAGAGGAGGACAACAGGACGCTGAACATACACTACGTGGAGTGGCACAAGAAGTTCACCCTCTCGGTGGCTTGCTTCGCCTTCTTCTTCATAGGAGCCCCGCTGGGAGCCATCATACGCAAGGGCGGACTGGGCGTGCCTGTGATAGTGAGTGTGACCATCTTCATCTTCTACTATATAATAAATGTGAGCGGAGAGAAGATGGCAAAGTCAGGGCAGTGGTATATTCCCTTCGGGGCATGGCTGAGCAGCATGGTGCTTTGCCCTATAGGGGCGTTCCTGACGATAAAGTCGAACAACGACTCGATAGTGTTCAATGTGGAAGGCTACAAGATGTTCTTCACCCACCTGCTGGGACTTCGCACCACCCGCAAGCTGAACCGCAAAGACATAGTGATTGACGAACCGAGCATTCCGCTGCTTACTGAGGGGCTGCGCAACCTCGAGGCAGACTGCGCGGCATACAGCGCCATCCACCACCTGAAGAGGCTGGCGGGTTACATCGGGATGTTCTTCCGCGAGAGTCACGACGAGGAGCTGCAAGCCATAAGCCAGCGCTTAGAGGCAATAGTAGAGCAACTGCATAACGTGCAGGACAACCGCATAATAGGGCTGACAAACCACCTGCCCATCCTGCCCACGGATACTCATATACACCCCTTCGAGGACAAGAGACTGAACATAGCCGCAGGCATAGTGTTCCCTATAGGCATACTTCTCTATATACGAACTATGCGCCTGCGTCTGCGCCTTAGCCACGACATGGGAAGGATACAAGCACTGTCGGAACACATTATCAAGAGACTGAACCAATTATAAAACAAGAAATGGACAAAAACATGATGAGTAACATAGACGATGCCCTCGAGGACTTCCGAGTGGGGAAGTTCGTTATAGTCGTGGACGACGAAGACCGCGAGAACGAGGGCGACTTCATCACCTCGGCAGAGCTGATAACGCCAGAGAAGGTGAACTTCATGCTGCAAAACGGACGTGGAGTGCTTTGCGCCCCCATAACCATAGGGCGTGCGGCAGAGCTGCAACTCCCCCATCAGGTGGACGAGAACACCTCGGCTCTTGGCACACCGTTCACCATTACGGTAGACCTGCTGAAGGGATGCACCACAGGCGTCAGCGCCCACGACAGGGCAGCCACCATACGCGCCCTTGCCGACCCTGAGACGAAGCCAACGGATTTCGGCCGCCCTGGGCATATCAATCCCCTTTACGCGCAAGACAGAGGTGTACTTCGCCGTGCGGGACATACCGAGGCAGCCATAGACTTGGCTTGCCTGAGCGGACTGCAACCTGCCGCGGCGCTAATAGAGATACTGAACGAGGACGGCACCATGGCACGTCTGCCTCAGTTGCAGGAAGTGGCAAGGCGTTTCGGCATAAAGATTATATGCATACGCGACCTCATCTCTTACCGCCTTAGGCGCGAGTCACTGGTGGAGCGCGGCGTGGAGGCCGACCTGCCCACGGCATACGGCCACTTCCGCATAGTGCCTTTCCGCCAGAAGGTAGGCGGGCTGGAGCATACAGCCATATTCAAGGGCAAGTGGCGTGAGGATGAGCCCCTGCTGGTGCGCATGCACAGTTGTTGCCTCACGGGCGATGTGTTCGGCAGCCAGCGCTGTGACTGCGGCGAGCAGCTCCACCGCTCCATGCAGCTTATAGAGAAGGAGGGGAAGGGCGTTGTGGTCTACCTTAACCAGGAGGGACGCGGCATAGGCCTGATGAACAAGATAGCAGCCTACCGACTGCAAGAGCAGGGAGACGACACGGTGGACGCTAACATACACCTTGGCTTCCGCCCCGACGAGCGCGACTATGGCGTGGGAGCGCAGATACTGCGCAACCTTGGCGTAGGCAAGATAAGGCTGCTCACCAACAACCCCGTTAAGCGCGTGGGGCTGGAGGCTTACGGGCTGGAGATAGTGGAGAACGTGCCGATAGTGGTGGAGCCCAACGAATATAACCGCCGCTACCTTGAGACCAAGCGGCTGCGCATGGGGCATAAGCTATGAGAGGGAGAGACAATAGAAACATAACTAATAACAAGGAGATACTGATATGGACAAGCAATTATCTGAACGTCTGAACAGACTGGCACCAAGTGCCACACTGGCCATGAGCCAAAAGAGTAGCGAACTGCAAGCACAAGGCGTGGATGTAATAAACATGAGCGTGGGAGAGCCCGACTTCCCCACCCCTGACCACATCAAGCAAGCCGCCAAGAAGGCCATAGAGGAGAACTATACCAGCTACACCCCCGTACCAGGCTATCCGTCGCTGAAGAAGGCGATAGTGGAGAAGCTGAAGAGGGAGAACGGCCTCACCTACGAGCCAAGCCAGATACTGGTGAGCGGCGGTGCCAAGCAGAGCGTATGCAACACGCTGATGGCTCTGGTGGACAAGGGCGACGAGGTAATAATCCCTGCCCCCTACTGGGTAAGCTATCCCCAGATGGTGCTCCTGGCAGACGGCACACCCATAGGCGTGGAGGCCACCATAGAGCAGGACTTCAAGCTGACACCCGAACAGTTGGAGGCTGCCATCACTCCCCGCACACGCGCCCTTATACTCTGCTCGCCCAGCAACCCCACGGGCTCGGTATATACCCACACTGAGCTGGAGGCCCTGAAGGATGTGCTGCTGCGCCACGAGCGTGTTATGGTAATCTCCGACGAGATATACGAGCACATCAACTACACTGGCCATCACGCCTCACTGGCAGAGTTCCCCGACCTGCGCGAGCGTGTGGTGATAGTGAACGGCGTGAGCAAGGCCTATGCCATGACAGGCTGGCGCATAGGTTACATAGCCGCCCCAGAGTGGATAGTGAAGGCATGCAACAAGTTGCAGGGACAGTACACCAGCTGTCCGTGCTCCATAAGCCAGAAAGCGGCGGAGGCGGCGCTTAACGGAGACCAGCACTGCGTGGAGGAGATGCGCCAGGCATTCCACCGCCGCAAGGACCTTATTGTAGGACTAACGCGGCAGATACCCGGTCTGGAGGTGAACGACCCCTCGGGCGCATTCTACATCTTCCCCCGTTGCAGCCACTTCTTCGGCAAGAGTGACGGGGAGCGTACCATCAACACGAGCTCCGACCTTGCCATGTATCTGCTCGAGGTGGGCCATGTCGCCACCGTCGGAGGCGACGCGTTCGGCAGCCCCGAGTGCTTCCGCATAAGCTATGCCACCAGCGACGAGAACATCACCGAGGCCATGCGCCGTATAGGGGAGGCGCTCGCCCGCCTGAAGTAAGGGAACATAGGCATATAAACAAGAGAGGCTCGCGTTCATACAACGTGAGCCTCTCTCGTTAGCGGAGTTCCTGCTTACAGCGAAATAGCACCGCTGGGGCAAGCGTCGGCACAAGTGCCGCACTCTGTGCATTCATCGGGATTGATGGAATAGATGTCACCCTCGGAGATAGCTCCAACCGGGCATTCGTCGATGCATGTGCCACAAGCGACACAATCAGGACCAATTACGTAAGCCATAATCAAATAGTATTTTAAATAATTAGTATTGTTGTTTAAACGCTGCAAAAGTAATCATTTTTAGTTAATGCTGCGCTATCAGGGAACGTTTTTTTGCCCCCGCTAACCAAAAGTAGTTATTCCCGCGCCTCTCCCCCACCGCTATTGCGGGCATCTGCCCCACCCCTCAACCTGTCTATAATGCCAGAGAGGAGGTAGGAGGCATTCATATTTCTTGCCACTCCCCTGCTTATCTTGTAGGAATACTTTATCTCCCTTGCCAGCTCTATCTCGAAGCGGTAGTTGGTGAACGTGCCGCTCCCTTGCTCCTCCAGCCTCGCCAGCTCCAAGTCGTGTGTAGCCACTATTCCCGACACGTCGTAGCGGCATATCTCTGTCAGGAACATTGTCGAGCCCTGCAACTTGTCCTTAGAGTTGGTTCCCTTCAGTATCTCGTCCAGAATCATGAGGGTGAAGGCGTGGCTCTTCACGTGCTCTATCAGCCTCTCCAGCCTTAGCAGCTCGGCGTTGAAGTATGATATGTCCTTCGAAAGGTTGTCCGTGGTGCGCATGCTGGAGAAGAGCGACACTATGGAGAAGCGGAACTCCCTGGCGCACACGGGCGCTCCGCAGCAAGCCAGCACGTAGTTCACCCCAACGGTGCGCAGGAAGGTGCTCTTGCCCGCCATGTTGGCTCCCGTCACTATGGCTATGCTATGCCGCATGAGCAGGAAATCGTTCGCCACAGCCTTATCCCGCGGCAGGAAGGGGTGGTACATTCCCCTTGCCTCCACTATGGTGTCGGAGCCGTCCAGCACTTGGGCATCGGTGTTCTGGGGGTTATTGTAGGCATAGACAGAGAGGCTTAGCAGAGCGTCGAACTCGGCTATTTCGCCGGTCCAGCCGTCTATCTGCCCGGCGTATCTCTCTCCCCAGCGGCGTATGCGCCTCGTCAGCAACAGGTCGTAGAGGCAGAGGGCGTTCATCACAAGCAAGAGTATGGCACCGCTCCGCTGGTCTATCAGGTTCAGTATCCTTTGCAGCTGGCGGAAGGCCTTCAGGCTGTCGTGCTCCTTACTGAAAAGGTTGTGCTTTATCTCCCTCATCTTCACGGAGCGGAACTCCTGCCCATACAGCTTATATAATATGGTATGGTAAGCCTCGCTCTCCTTGCGCAGGCGACTGGCGCGCAGCCCTGAGCGTGTGAGTCCTTTAGAGTACGACAAGCCCAAGAGCAGTTGCAGCAAAGCCATCACGGCGAAGGGGAAGAATGATATGGCGCGGCTTATGCCCAATACAAGCAGCGCAAGCGTCAACGCCACGGAGACGTATGGCAGGGCTGTAGTGACCCACAGGTCGCGCCCCTGCTTATTGCCGCCGTAATGGGCGAAGTCGCTGTTCTCTATGAAGTTGCCAGAGAGGAGGGAGAGCCTCCAGTCGAGCATGTCCTTGAGCTCATTGATTGCCTCGCGGTTCCTGCCTATCTCCTCTTTGTCTTGGCACAGGCACGACAGTTTCCCTGCCAGGGCCTCCTCTCCGCGCTCCGTCATGGTACGGTTAAGGCGGTTGAAGAGCGAGTCCTTGCCGAAGATGTCCAAGTCGAACGTATATTCGTGCTCCACATCAGCGAACCGTGCGCCGTCTCTGAAAGGCGAGAAGTCTCCGTCCATGGCAAGCAACTCACGCTGGCATACTGTCATTTCCCTATTTAGCTCTTCCGCCCTGGCTATTAGGCGGTTGTCGAGCACTACTATGCAGAGGTAAGCCGCGAACAGTAATATGGCGGCTCCAATGGTGTATGGGCTGGTGGCGATGCATGCCAGATAGAGCAAGTAAGCGAACAACAGGAAGGTTATCAGCTTCCCCGCCACGCAGAAGCCGCTTCTCTTCTTCAGTCCGTCCCTCTCGCTGCCGAACCGAGCCACCCTCTCCTCGTATATCTCACGTGTCTCTTGCTCCATAAGCGTTATGTCTTCCCCCACAGGGAATGCTAACCCGATGCAATATTACGAAAATTTACGAGAAGTCCATTGCATGAGAACTATAAAGGAGGGAAGGTGCCGTTATATGCCATCTCCGTCTTCCCGTAATGCGTGAAAACGAT
>JAJPYT010000181.1:28590-57105 GCA_021204845.1 Prevotellaceae bacterium
ACGATTCATATAGGATCGCTGGAACGATCCATATAGGATCGCCAGAGAGGGGTATGGGTAGTGTATTTCGCCCCTCTTCCCATACCCCTTCGCTGGGTGGTTAGGATAGTCAATGAAGAAGCCCCATACATTCCCTCCGAGGGAAAGCAGGGGCTTCTATTGCTTATGCTACTATGAGATCTCTCACTTCACAAGCACTTTCTTCACTGTGCCGTCGCTGTAGCGGATGATGTTCACGCCCTTCTCCGGTGCGCTCACCTGCTTGCCGTCCAGGGTGTAGCGGCCCGCCTCCTTAGCCTCGCTCCCCGTGGCAGGGGCAATGCCTGAGGTTTCCGCTCCCTCCTGAATGTTGAGGAAGTCCTTCCACGTGTCGGCAGCCGCGTATGCCTCCAGCGACCCAGTGGGCACAATGAGCACGCAGGTCTGCGTGTCCACCTCGCTGAATGCCGACGCTTCAGGGCATGAGGGCGGCTCAGGATTCATGGTCAATATCTCCGTCAAGGAGCTGCAACCGGCGAAGGCATTGTCCCAAATGCGGGTTACATTCTCCTGTATTGCCACAGAGGTGAGGCCGCTGCAACCGTAGAACACGCCTATAGATATTGAAGAGACACGCTTCGGGATGGTAACGTTGGTCAGACTGGTGCAATTCTGGAACGCGTATTGCCCCAGGCTCGCTACTGTGTCGGGGATGTGCACGGAGGCAAGAGCGCCGCACTCAGCGAATGCCGACTCGCCAATCATGGTGACACCCTCGCCCACGGTGACAGCGGGCAGGCTACCGCAACCATAGAAGGCAGAGGCTTCTATCTTGGTCACGCCCTCTGGGATAGTGACGGAAGAGAGGGCGCCGCATTCATAGAACAAGCGCGAAGGGATGGTGGTGACATTCTCGCCTATAACGGCCTTCTTGAGATTGTCGCAGCTTGTGAACACAGCGCCGCTCGTTGTGCATGCCTTCGCATTGAAGTCAACACTTGTCAAACCAGTGCAATCACTGAACGCGCGCTCGCCCAGTGAGGAGACCGCCTCTGGAATGGTGAGGGCAGCCAGACTGGAGCAACCGCCAAACGCGTTGTATCCTATGGTGGTAACCCCCTCGCCTATAGTCAAAGACGCCAAGCTGGAGCAACCGGCAAAGGCGTAAGTATCTATAGTCGTCACCTTATCTGGAATGGTAAGTGAAGCCAGGCTGGAACAGTTATAGAACGCGTACTCCTCTATTGTCTTCACCTTCTCCTGGATGGTGACGGAGACCAGGCTGCCGCAATTATAGAACGCGTAAGAGCCCACTTTCGTCATGCTCTCTGGGAGAATCACTGATGAAAGCCCTATGCAGCCGTTGAACGCGTAGCTGTCTATAGTGGTCACTGTGGAGGGTACCTCAAGAGTCCCCAACGTCGTGTTGCCCACGGGGAACTGGATGAGCTCCTTCATGTTATGCGTGTACAACACACCGTCCTGTGAGGCGTATTTAGTGTTAGCCTCATCCACGTTTATGGCCTCCAATGATACGCAATCGGCGAATAGGGAAGACCCTATCGAAGTGATACCGCTGCCTATGGTCACAGAGGCAAGGCTGCTGCAGCCCGAGAATGCCGAATCCTCTATCTTTGTCACGCTCTCGGGAATGGTCACGGACGTAAGGCTGGTGCAATTCTGGAATGTCTGCGAGGCTATTGTCTTCACGCTCTCCGAAATGTTCACGGAGACCAAGCCGCTGCAGCCGGAGAATGCCGACTCCCCTATGCTGGTCACGCCCGACGACATGCTCACCGCAGTAAGATTGCTGCAACCGTAGAAAGCCGAAGCATCTATCTTTGTCACGCTCTCGGGAACGGTGAAGGTTCCCTCGCACACATAGGCCTGGGGAACACGCTGCAACTCGGTCATGTCCTTCGAGTACAACACGCCATCCACGGCGCAGCAGCTCTCATTCCCCTCATCCACATAATACGCAGTTAGTGCGGGACTATTAAAATAGTCAACGGGAGAACTGATGCCACTGCCGACTGTAACTGTAGTCAAGGCGTTGCAGCCGTCGAACGCCCCAGACATTATAGAAGTAACGCTGTTCGGAATGGTTATGGAGAGCAAGCCGCTACAGCCAAAAAACGCCTGGCGTTCTATCCGGGTGACGCTGTTGGGAATGGTAACGGAGATCAAGTCGGTACAGAGCGAGAACGCCTGGGTTCCTATTTGGGTAACAGTATAGGTCACACCTTCGTCAGTCACCTCACTGGGAATGTTAACTTCTCCGCTGTACACCTCATCCTTTGCGCTGGTCACAGCCACAGTAAGTTCCGTGTCTGAGATAATACTGTAGTAGATGCCGTCTACCACGAAACTGTAAGCCCAGCAGTTAACTTGGAGGGCAAGTGCCAAAAGGCAGGTTGAAATAAGTCTTGTCATTAGTTTAGCTTTGTTTATTGATATACATGTTGTTTACTAATCCAGTCCTCAAGGTCTCTCTGATACTCTGGGACAATAAAAAAACGTGGACTGATAACTTCGTCTACGTTCTTGAGGTATCGCCAAACACCGTTGCACTATATACGAATCAAAGTCCACGCCTCATGCGTGAACATTGGCTTTCATCTTAGTGCTTTTGAAGTTGGCGATTTTCAAGAACCAGAATTAAGCTAACGCTTTTTATCTCGATGTCCTTTCTTAGCTATGTTGCATAGGCAGTCCATTTTAAGTGTTTGTTATCGCAAAGATAGGAAATATCAGCGAAATACCGCTAAAATACAGAAGAAAAAATAACATCTGCGTGCCTGCTATACACATCACCGCACGAACGAAGGCTGGTCTCCGCACGAACAACGCTCTGTTACCGCACAAATCCCCTCTCGCCAGTGCGGTAACAGCAGCGTGTCGCCACAGATAACAAGGAAGCCTCGCCAATACCATTCACCATAGCTCGCCACCGCTATCGACAGCCCCCCTAAAAGCCAGGCAGACGAGGTGGCAAAACAACATTTCCACAGAAACAATTACCATATTTGGGAATTATTGTGTAACTTTGCGCCATCAAGAGAACGTGGACACACATGGAGGTGACTTTTAGGGATAACGCTTTGCTGGAATTGTATGAGACGGGCAAGACCAAAGAAAGCAAATACAAACATGTATGCAGGAACAAGAAGTTGTTGGGAGGCTACACGAGGGCAGTGACTATAATGAAAAGCGCAGAAACGACGGACGAGCTGAAAAAGTTTAGTTTCCTGCACTACGAAAAGCTGAAACACCAAGGGAAAGAGCAAAGAAGCTCCCTTAGGCTACTGAACGGAATGGTTGAAAGACTGATTTTCACGGAAACGGAAGACGGCATAGAAGTAGAATTAATAGAAATAGACAGCACACATTATGGCAACAAGAAATGACAGACTGATACCTAACAGGGCGGTGCATCCTGGGGAAATATTGCGTGAGGAACTGAGGGAACGTGGAATAACGCAGAAAGATTTCGCGAGCCAGATAGGAATGCAGGCAACGCACCTAAGCGAATTTATAAAAGGGAAGCGCAACCTGAACGAAGACTTGGCGATGAGGCTGGAGGCAAGCCTTGGCATTCCATATAAGACCTGGATGGGGCTGCACAACACGTATGTGTATGACAGCAAAGCCATAGAAGACAGAAGGGAGGAAGACCTGTCTGCCCTAAAGTTCGAACAGGCTTGCGCAGCCAATATCGACCTGCAATGCCTTTATAAGCGACTGGGGATTGCCAAGCTTCCATGCCAAGAGAGAGTGAGGAAACTGAAAGAACTGTTCCCCTCCGACATGTTGCCCTTCGACAAGCTGCATCCGCAAGTGAGAGGGATGTACAAGCATAGTGAGAAAGTACAGATAAATGACAAGAGCATGCTCACGTGGATAGCGTTGAACTGGCTGGAAACATCGCGCTCAAAGGTGGAGAACGACTACGTGCAGGGCAACGCCTTGAGAGCTGCGCAGGACATAGCGCTGATGGCTAACCACCAGGAGATGGATACCACAGCCGTGAAACGCTGCCTTGAAAGCTACGGCATAGCGTACTTGGAAGTGCCGAAGATAGAGAAAACTCCCATAGACGCTTATTCCACCATAGCGGGAGGGCATCCCTGCATAACAGTGACTTATAGGTATAATGACGTGGACAAGCTGGCATTCGACATACTACATGAACTTTGCCACATAGAAAGACACCTTTCCGGGGAGCAAAGAGCGTTCATCTCCATAGAGGGGAACGAATATTCAAGCGACCCTCACGAACGGGAGGCAAACGCATTCGCCCGGCAAATGCTGATACCAGAAGAGACATGGAACCATATATTAAATGTCGGCAGCAAGAATCTTTCCCCCCACAGAGTAGTGAAAGCAATTGCCTCGGAGGCGGAGAAAAACGGGATAAGCCCATCGATAGCCGTGTCGAGATATAAGCATGACACACACTGGTATAGCACGCCTTTATATAAGTCTCCAAAGATTCACTTCCATTAGATAACAACCTCATCTGAGCGGCAATAAAGCAACCCTTTAGCAGTGGCTAACCGCCCCAAGAAAAAGGATTCTGGCAAGGCGGAAAAGTTTTTCTTCACTTTATTTGTATATTTCAAACAAAAAGGAATAACTTTGCAGAAATTTTCGTGATGACTGCCCCTGTAGTTAAACGGATAGAACGGAGGTTTCCTAAACCTTTGATCTGGGTTCGATTCCCAGCGGGGGTACGCATGTGTAACAACTAACAAATCCCAAATTAATTTATGTCAGAAGCATTAGAAGTAAAGAGGTTAGATGAAGTGGTCATCCGATTCTCGGGTGACTCGGGTGACGGTATGCAGCTGGCGGGGAACATCTTCTCCACCGTGTCGGCAACCGTGGGCAACAGCATCAGCACTTTCCCTGATTATCCGGCAGACATCAGAGCCCCGCAAGGGTCACTGACGGGCGTGAGCGGATTCCAGGTGCACGTTGGTGCAGACCACGTTTACACGCCAGGTGACATGTGCGACGTGCTGGTGGCAATGAACGCCGCCGCGCTGAAGACACAATACCGCTATGCGAAGCCAGGCGCCGCCATCATCATCGACACAGACTCGTTCGGCCCGAAAGACTTGGAGAAGGCCGCATTCACAACCAACGACCCCCTAAAGGAAATGAACATTGACCCCGACAGAGTGATTGCATGCCCGCTTACCTCAATGGTGCGCGAATGCCTGAAAGACACGGGCATGGACGTGAAGAGCATGGGCAAGTGCCGCAACATGTTTGCCGTGGGACTGGTATGCTGGCTCTTCGACCGCGACCTGAACGTGGCGTTCAATTTCCTGCACGAGAAGTTCGCCAAGAAGCCTGCCATAGCTGAGGCAAACATCAAGGTGATGCAGGCAGGCTACGACTTCGGCCACAACACACACTCAAGCGTAGCAAATGTGTACCGCATTGAGACAACTCACAAAGAGCCAGGACGATACATGGACATAACGGGTAACAAGGCGACGGCTTACGGTCTGATGGCTGCAGCCGAGAAGGCAGGGCTGAAGCTCTACTTAGGCAGTTACCCCATCACCCCCGCCACCGACGTGCTGCACGAGCTCTCGAAGCACAAGTCGATGGGCGTGATTACCGTGCAGTGCGAGGACGAGATCTCCGGCTGCGCCTCTGCCCTTGGAGCCTCCTTCGCCGGAGCGCTGGCAGCCACCAGCACATCGGGTCCTGGCATGTGCCTGAAGAGCGAGGCCATGAACCTTGCTGTTATCATGGAACTCCCACTGGTTGTGCTGGATGTACAGCGTGGCGGTCCCGCCACTGGTCTGCCGACCAAGAGCGAGCAGACAGACCTCTTGCAGGCACTGGTGGGAAGAAACGGCGAGAGCCCAATGCCAGTGATAGCTGCCATAAGCCCGACCGACTGCTTCGACGCCGCCTACGACGCCTCGAAGATAGCGCTGGAGCACATGACCCCAGTGGTGCTGATGACGGACGCATACGTAGCCAACGGCTCAGCCGCTTTCCGTCTCCCCGAGTTAGACAAGTATCCCGCCATCAATCCCCCATACGTGCCAGAGGAGCTGAAAGGCAGCTGGACACCATACATGAGGGCTGAGAACGGCACACGCTACTGGGCACTGCCTGGCAGGGAAGGCTTCACACACGTGCTGGGCGGACTGGAAAAGGACGACAAGACAGGAGCCATAAGCACCGACCCCGAGAACCACGACCTGATGACACGCAAGCGTGCCGCAAAGGTGGCTAACATAGAGGTGCCCGACCTGAAGGTGATTGGCGACGTTGACGATGCCGAGCTGCTGATTATTGGCTTCGGCGGCACATACGGACACCTGCGCGCCGCAATGGAAGAGATGCGCAAGGCAGGGCAAAAGGTAGCCTTGGCACACTTCCGCTACATCAACCCACTGCCGAAGAACACAGCCGAGGTGCTGAAGAAGTATCCGCACCAAGTGGTGGCAGAGCAGAACATGGGCCAGCTGGCAGGCTGGCTGCGCATGAGGGTAGACAACTTCTGCCCCGAACAGTACAACGAGGTAAAGGGACAGCCCTTCACCGTGAGCGAACTTGTAGCGGCTTTCACTAAAATAATCAACAAGTAAAAAAACGGAGAGATAAAGACTATGACATACAATGCATCTGATTACAAGAAGGGACAGCCCAGATGGTGCCCCGGATGTGGCGACCACTTTTTCCTCGCCTCGTTTCACAAGGCAATGGCCGAGATAGGTGTGGCTCCGAAGGACATAGCCGTGATTTCGGGCATAGGCTGCAGCAGCCGCCTGCCTCACTATATGGCCACTTACGGAATGAACACTATCCACGGGCGCGCCGCTGCTATTGCCTCGGGTTGCAAGGTGGCCAACCCCGACCTCTCCGTGTGGCAGATAAGCGGTGACGGTGACGGTCTGGCCATAGGCGGAAACCACTTCATACACGCCAACCGCAGAAACATAGATATCAACATCGTGTTGCTGAACAACAGAATATACGGTCTGACAAAGGGACAATACAGCCCCACCAGCCCACGTGGTTTCGTGAGCAAGTCGAGCCCCTACGGCACAGTGGAAGATCCCTTCCGCCCCGCTGAGCTCTGCTTCGGCGCACGCGGCCACTTCTTTGCCCGTGCCGTTGCCACTGACGCCCCTGGCACCATAGAAGTGCTGAAGGCCGCCCATGCGCACAAGGGCGCCAGCGTGTGCGAGATATTGCAGAACTGCGTGATCTTCAACAACGGCACCCACGAGGCTGTATACTCCCCCGCAGAACGTGCAAAGCACGCCATCTACGTGCGCCACGGACAGCCGCTGGTGTTCGGACCCAACAACGAGTACGGACTGCAACAGGAGGGCTTCGGCCTTAAGGTTGTGGAGATCGGCAAGAACGGCGTGACGATGGACGACATTCTCGTTCACGACGCACATGCCGAAGACGACACCTTGCAGCTGAAGCTCGCCATGATGGGAGAGGGTGACGGCTTCCCCGTAGCGTTAGGAGTGATACGCGACGTTGCGGCACCTACTTACGACGAGTCCGTCTATGCGCAGATAGAGGACGTGAAGAAGAAGAAGCCTTACCACAACTTCGCGGAGCTTCTGGAGACCAACGATATCTGGGAAGTGAAATAAGAGAGCCCTCCTTCCGCTCCCAGAATGTTAACTGTAGTTTTCAAACGTACTATAATAGATGTTAAGACTGTATAAACGGTGAGTTTTTTTCGGTGATTCAATTGGCAGATTCATGAAAATGAACTACTTTTGTGTCGCGGAAAAGCGGGTTTCCGCTAAGGGGACCAGCAAATAGGCAAGAAGATTTATCACTTAATAAAAACAGTAAGAAATGGCAACATTAGATTTGACAAAGTACGGAATCACAGGCTCAACTGTGATTGCCCACAACCCCTCGTACGACTTCATGTACAAGGAGGAGTTGAAGCAAGGTCTGGAAGGTTACGAGAAAGGCCAGTTGACAGAACTCGGTGCCGTGAATGTGATGACAGGTATATTCACGGGTCGTTCCCCGAAGGACAAGTATATCGTTGACGATGCAGTATCTCACGACAAGGTTTGGTGGCCAACAGAGAGCTACAAGAACGACAACCATCCCATGTCAGAGGAGGTTTGGGCAAAGGTTAAGGGCATAGCACAGCAGGAGCTCTCCAACAAGAACCTGTACGTGGTTGACGCCTTCTGCGGTGCCAACAAGGCTACCCGCCTTGCGGTGCGCTTCATCATGGAGGTAGCATGGCAGGCACACTTCGTGTCCAATATGTTCATTCTCCCCACTGAAGAGGAACTGAAGGACTTCGAGCCCAACTTCGTTATCTACAACGCCTCAAAGGCAAAGGTGGAGAACTACAAAGAGTTGGGTCTGAACTCAGAGACTTGTGTGGCTTTCAACACAACTTCACGTGAGCAGGTTATCATCAACACTTGGTACGGTGGCGAGATGAAGAAAGGTATGTTCTCAATGCAGAACTTCTATCTGCCTCTGCAGGGCATCGCCTCAATGCATTGCTCAGCCAACTGCGACATGAACGGTGAGAACACCGCCATATTCTTCGGTCTTTCAGGCACTGGCAAGACCACCCTCTCCACCGACCCGAAGCGCCGCCTTATCGGTGACGACGAGCACGGATGGGACGACGAGGGTATCTTCAACCTCGAGGGCGGCTGCTACGCGAAGGTCATCAACCTCAGCAAGGAGAACGAGCCCGACATCTATGGGGCTATCAAGCGCGACGCCCTGTTGGAGAACGTGACAGTTGACGAGAACGGCAAGATTGACTTCAACGATAAGAGTGTGACGGAGAACACCCGTGTGTCCTACCCGATCAACCATATCAACAACATCCAGCCAGGCTCAAGCGCACCAGCGGCAAAGAACGTTATCTTCCTGTCAGCTGATGCATTCGGTGTACTGCCCCCAGTATCTATCCTTACCCCCGAGCAGACACAGTACTACTTCCTGAGCGGCTTCACCGCTAAGTTGGCAGGCACAGAGCGTGGTATCACAGAGCCGACTCCGACATTCAGCGCTTGCTTCGGTCAGGCTTTCCTGGAGCTGCACCCGACTAAGTATGCCGAGGAGCTGGTTAAGAAGATGAAGAAGAGCGGTGCCAAGGCTTATCTGGTTAACACTGGATGGAATGGCACAGGCAAGCGTATCTCCATACCCGACACCCGTGGTATTATAGACGCCATCTTAGACGGAAGCATACTGAAGGCCGAGACAAAGATGATACCGATGTTCAACTTCGAGATCCCGACATCTCTGCCGAAGGTAAATCCCGCTATCCTTGACCCGCGTGACACTTACGCTGACCCGAGCGAATGGGACAAGAAGGCCAAGGATCTTGCAGGACGCTTCATCAAGAACTTCTCGAAGTATACCACCAACGAGGCTGGTAAGGCTTTGGTTGCCGCAGGTCCGAAGCTCTAAGCGGAAAAGGTCTCTATATAGAGAATAAATAAATATTGGCGGTCTCCAGTGTTGGAGGTCGCCAATATTTTTGTATCTTTGTGCGAATGAAGAAGTACCTGATACTGCTTACCAGCATGATGTTCAGCATAGGGATATGGGCACAGCTACAAGATCCCGTGCACTTCGAGGTACGGCAGAAGAGAATCTCCGACGCGGAACTTAAGGTTGTGTTCAGCGCTAAGATAGACGCTGGCTGGCACGTCTATGGCACAGATATTGCCGACGGCGGCCCTACCAAGGCTGAACTTACCATAGAGACACAGGAGGGACTGGAACCTAAAGGTACTCTGAAGGCGACGGGACAAGTGCACCGCGCCATGGATGACCTGTTCGGGGTGGAGGTGAGCTATATGGAAGGCAACGCCTCTTTCGAACAAGACTTCCAAATCACAGGACAAGCATACAAGGTGTCAGGTTATCTCACATACGGCGCCTGCAACGACCGCAGTTGTTTGCCACCTACAGACATTGAGTTCTCCTTCACAGGCGAAGGAGCGAAGCAGGCTGCCAAAGAGAATGAGAAGGTGGCAGAGGCAGTGGTTGAATCCCCGGAATTACAAGAGACCGAATGCGTTGCGGACACAGTGTTAGAAGACTCTGTGGCTATGGACAATTCATTGGTGGCGAAGCTATGGACACCAGTAATAAGAGAATTACAGACCTATGACAGCCTCGCCTCGGGGACTAAATCATCCACAGCCAGCTTGCTCACAGTATTTCTCTTAGGGCTGCTTGGTGGACTGGCTGCACTGGTTACCCCATGTGTATGGCCCATCATACCCATGACGGTCAGCTTCTTCCTTAAGAGAAACAAGGACTTCCGTGGCAGAGGCATACGGGATGCCATCACGTATGGTTTAAGCATAGTGGTTATCTATGTGGCGCTCGGCCTACTTGTCACACTCCTGTTCGGTGCCAGCGCATTGAACTCCATGAGCACCAACGCGGTGTTCAACATCTTCTTCTTCCTTCTCTTGTTGGCATTCGGCGCCTCATTCCTTGGGGGCTTCGACATACAGTTGCCCTCCTCGTGGGGCAACGCGGTAAACCGCAAGGCAGGCAGCACGTCGGGGCTGCTTAGCATCTTCCTTATGGCGTTCACCTTGGCCCTGGTAAGCTTCAGCTGCACGGGACCCATCATAGGATTCCTGCTGGTAGAGGTTAGCACCAGCGGCGGCATAGTGGCACCCACCGTGGGAATGCTCGGTTTCGCCATAGCCCTTGCGTTGCCGTTCACTCTCTTCGCCCTCTTCCCGTCGTGGCTGAAGGCGGTGCCCAAGAGCGGCAACTGGATGAACCGCATAAAGGTCTCACTCGGCTTCATAGAGTTGGCGTTCTCGCTCAAGTTCCTCTCCGTAGCCGACCTCGCCTACGGGTGGCACATTCTCGACCGCGAAGTGTTCCTCTCCCTCTGGATTGTGCTGTTCGCCCTCTGGGGAGCCTACCTTATCGGGTGGATACGCTTCCCCCATGACGAGGACGAGTACGACGAGCAGGGGGAGGTGGTGGTGAACAGGCGCACGTCTGTCATACGCTTCTTCCTGTCTGTCCTCTGCTTCGCCTTTGCAATCTACATGGTGCCAGGTCTCTGGGGAGCGCCGTGCAAGGCTATAAGTGCCTTCGCCCCACCGCTTAGCACACAGGACTTCAAGCTTGGCACGCAGGAGACCAAGGCAGCCTTCCGAGACTATGAGGAGGGGATGATCTATGCCTCGGAGAACCACAAGCCCGTATTGCTTGACTTCACAGGGTACGGTTGTGTCAACTGCCGCAAGATGGAAGCCGCTGTGTGGAGTGACAGTAAGGTGAGCGACATAATAAATGGAGACTATGTGCTCATCTCCCTATATGTGGACGACAAGACGCCACTACCCGAAAAGGAGATTGTCAGTGAAAACGGACAGCAGCGCACCCTACGTACAGTAGGTGACAAGTGGAGTTACCTGCAACGCATGAAGTTCGGAGCCAATGCCCAACCCTTCTACGTGTTGGTGGACAACGAGGGCAGACCTCTCGCCAAGAGCTATTCCTATGACGAGAACGTGTCCGCCTACGTGCATTGGCTCAGGCAGGGATTGAGCAACTATAACGAAAAGTAAATAGAACATGAAGAAACCCTTTATCTTACTAACAGTCCTCTTCTGCTGCCTTGCAGCGGTGGCACAGGACTTGAGCCCAATGATGGAACCACTGCAACGCGATGCCGATACCCGCTACGGCACGCTGCCCAATGGCCTCACCTACTACATCAGGCACAACGAGCACCCACGAGGCCAGGCAAACTTCTACATAGCACAAAAGGTGGGCTCCGTGTTGGAGGAAGAGGACCAGCGAGGGCTCGCCCACTTCCTGGAGCATATATGCTTCAACGGCACCAAGAACTTCCCTGGCAACGAGGTGATACGATACCTGGAGAGCATAGGAGTGAAGTTCGGGGCGCAGCTGAACGCCTTTACCAGTGTGGACGAGACAGTGTATAATATAAATAATGTGCCCACAGCCAACACTGCCACCATAGACTCCGTGCTGCTGATACTGCATGACTGGAGTCACGACCTCACCCTCGACCCCGAGGAGATAGACAAGGAGAGAGGGGTGATACACGAGGAGTGGAGGCTAAGGAGCTCCGCCACCATGCGCATATATGAGCGGCACCTGCCTAAGCTGATGAGCGACAGCCGCCCTGGCAACCGCCTGCCCATAGGACTTATGGAAGTGGTTGACAGCTTCAAGCCAGAGGCCCTGCGCGCCTACTACGAGAAGTGGTACCGCCCCGACCTTCAGGCCATAATAGCGGTGGGGGACCTGGACGTGGACAGCACCGAGAGACGCATAACGGAGCTGTTCTCCCCCATACCCATGCCCGAGAACGCCGCCGAGAGGGTGTACTACGGAGTGCCCGACAACTACGAGCCCATAGTGGTCAGCGACCACGACAGGGAGCAGACACTGCCCGCCGTGCTCATCTACAACAAGCACGAGGACCTGATGCCCGACGAGATGAAGAACACCAGAGCCTACCTGTTGACTTGCTACCTGCGCGACATGGCCACCGACATGCTCAACCAGCGGCTGGAGGAGATAGGGCTTGACCCTGAGGTTCCCTTCGTCAACGCCAGTGTCGACGACGGAGACTTCCTCCTGTCGCGTGTGACGAAAGCCTTCGAGACAGGCATCATCCCCAAGGAGGGACGCCTGGACGAGGCGGTCACCAAGGTAATGTCCGAGGTATACAGGGCAGCCAGCCACGGATTCACGCCCACGGAGTACGACCGTGCCAGGAGCGAGTTCCTTAGCCAGATGGAGGCACTCTACAACAACCGTCAGACCACCGAGACATCGGCATATATAAGCGAATGCGTGGACAACTTCCTCCGTAATGAGCCCATGCCAGGCATAGAGGCGGAGTACGAGTTCTATAACGCCATTGTCCCCGAGATACCAGTGGAGATGGTGAACACCGTCTTTTCCCAGCTGGTAAGCCGCAGCGACACCAATCTGGTGATACTCTGCATGAACCCGGAGAAAGAGGGATACGTGCAGCCCACCGAGGAGGAACTGTTGTCTGCCGTGCACGACGCCCAGCAGTTGCCCTTGGAGGCATACGAGGACAATGTGAGGAACGAGCCGCTGATCCCCACCCTGCCCCCCGTGGGAGAGATAGTGAGCGAGGAGGACGGGATGTATGGCACCACAGTGCTTACGCTCAGCAACAAGGCAAGGGTAATATACAAGCAGACCGACTTCAAGGATAACGAGATAGTGATGGATGCCTTCAGTCCTGGGGGCAGCGCACGCTATGGGGATGAGGACAAATATACCCTACGCATGGAGTCGGCACTCATAGGTTCCTCCGGTCTTGGGGAATTCACCTCCACCGAGCTACAGAAAGCGTTGGCCGGCGTGCAGGCCAGCGTATCGGCCAGCATAGGCACACGCGATGAGCATCTCATGGGCAGTGCCGTACCCAAGGACCTGCGCACCATGTTTGAGCTCATCTACCTACACTTCCAACCCCTCAAGCGGGACGACAAGGCAGTGGCTTCCGTCATGGAACAGATGGCGCAAGCCCTGCGCAACCAGTCGCTCGACCCCATGAAAGCATTCTCAGACTCCGTGCAGACCACACTCTATGGCAGCGACAACCCACACCTCGTGCTCCTGCGCGAGGAAGACCTGCAAAAGGTCTCATACGACCGCGCTTTGGAGATCTACGCCGACCGCTATGCCGATGCCAGCGACTTCACCTTTGTCTTCACCGGCAACTTCGACGTTGACAGTCTGCGCGCCTATTCCTGCCAGTATCTCGCCACCCTGCCTGTGGTGGAGCGTGACGACTCACCCGTGGACAACCACTTCAACATGCGAGACGGCAAGCACGAGACCATATTCCACAAGGAGCAGGAGCAGCCAAAGTGCTCGATGGTGACACTGATGCATACCCCCTCGGAGCTCACGCTAAGGCAGGCGGTGGTGGCAGACATACTTGGGCAGGTGCTGAACATGCGCCTGTTGGAGACCATAAGGGAGGACATGAGCGCAGCCTACACCATAGGCGCAAGCGCGGGCATAAGCATGCGCTCGGACGGTTCCTACATGGCCCTTATGCAGATAACCGCCCCCCTGAAGCCAGAGATGTTAGACACCTGCCGCACGGTGTTGGCGCAAGAGCTGACACGATTGGCTGAGAGCGGAGCGGAAGAGAAGTACATAAGCAAGGTGAAGGAATACCTGCTGAAGACATACAAGGAGAACCAGCGCGACAACTCCGCCTGGCTCGGCTACATAGAGAACTACTATTTCCGCCAGATAGACAAGAACACGGACTATGAGAGCGTAGTCTCCGAGGTAACGTCCGACGACCTTAGCGCGCTCGCCCGCCAGCTACTCCTCTCTGGCAATTCCCTCACCGTAATAATGATGCCTTGAGACCATGGACTACACCCCCGAAGAGCTGAACCAACTGCACGATGTGCTTTACGAGATACTGGCAGAGATAGTGCGAGTATGCGAAGAGTGTAACATATCCTACTTCATACAGGGAGGCACCGCCATCGGAGCATTCTTCGAAGGCGCCATCCTCCCGTGGGACGACGACATAGACATAGGCATGACGCGCCCCAACTACAAGCGGTTCCTGCGGGAGGCTCCCTCCCACCTGCGCCCGCAGTATTTCCTGCAGTGGGACCGTACTGACAGGGACACGCCCTTCTATTTCGCCAAGGTGAGGAAGGAGAATACCATGTTCCTGGAGGAACGCTTTGCCCACCTCTTCATGCACCACGGCATATACGTGGACGTGTTCCCGTTCGACAAGGTGCCTGACAACCCTAAGCTGCAGAGCATCCACCGCACGGCGTGCAACTTCCTCAACTGCTGTTATATGGGCAAGCAGATATGGCTATGGAAGCACTGCGGCGAGCCTCATGTGAAGGACCCCTCCGACCGCCCGTTCCTGCCCTGCCTCCTCACCCGCATCTTCTGCACCATCTTCACCAAGCACGCCCTCCTCGTCATGCTCAGCGCCCTGCAGGGCTGCTTCAACAGGTGCAAGACCACCTACTACAACATGGTGCTCATGCCCAAGGACCACATCTCCGTGGACAGCATAGAGCACCCCCAGCAGGTGAAGTTCGGCAACCTTACCGTGTGGGCGCCCTCCGACCTTGAGACCTATCTGCGCCATCATTATAACAACCTTAGGCGCTATATCCCTAAGGAGGAACAGCAAAACCACCGTCCCCTGTCCCTTTTGTTCGACATACAGGCGACAAAAAAGCGTAGGAAAGGCTGAAAAGACAGAGATTTTACGTACTTTTGCAGGCGAAAACGGGGAGTATGTCTTCGGGAAAGGAGATAAACGCTTATGCAAGACATTCGTAACATTGCTATCATAGCCCATGTAGACCATGGGAAGACCACACTGGTGGACAAGATGCTGCTGGCAGGGAATCTGTTCCGCGACAACCAACGCACAGGAGAGCTTATGCTTGACAATAACGAGCTGGAGCGCGAGCGAGGCATCACCATCCTCTCCAAGAACGTTAGCATCAACTACAAGGGGGTAAAGATAAACATCATAGACACTCCGGGTCACAGCGACTTCGGGGGTGAGGTAGAGCGTGTGCTGAACATGGCGGATGGGTGCCTGCTGCTGGTTGACGCTTTCGAGGGCCCTATGCCGCAGACGCGCTTCGTGCTGCAGAAGGCCTTGCAGATAGGCCTGAAGCCTGTGGTGGTGGTGAACAAGGTTGACAAGCCCAACTGCCGCCCCGAGGAGGTATACGAGATGGTGTTCGACCTCATGTGTGACCTCAACGCCACTGAGGACCAGCTTGACTTCCCTGTAGTCTACGGCAGCGCCAAGCAGGGTTGGATGAGCCCCGACGCGGCAAGCCCCAGGGAGGACATAACATACCTCCTCGACGTGATACTGGAGAGCATACCCGCTCCCCTTCAGCTCGAGGGCACGCCCCAGATGCTCATCACCAGCCTTGACTATAGCAGCTACACCGGCCGTATAGCAGTGGGCAGGGTACACCGTGGCACCATACGCGAGGGTATGAATGCGACCATAGTGCACCGTAACGGCAGCAGCGAGAAGACCAAGATAAAGGAGCTGCACACCTTCAGCGGCATGGGCAGGCAGAAGGTGAAAGAGATGAGCAGCGGAGACATCTGCGCCATCGTGGGGCTGGAAAACTTCGAGATAGGCGACACCATCTGCGACTATAACGAGCCGGAGGCACTGCCCCCTATCACCATAGACGAGCCCACCATGTCCATGCTCTTCACCATCAACGACTCCCCCTTCTTCGGCAAGGAAGGGAAGTACTGCACCAGCCGTCACATAAACGACCGCCTGCAGCGTGAGTTGGAGAAGAACCTCGCCCTGTCCGTGCGCTATGCCGAGGGCTGTACGGACAGGTGGATAGTGAGCGGACGGGGTGTGCTCCATCTCTCTGTGCTCATAGAGACCATGCGCCGCGAGGGGTATGAGCTGCAGGTGGGCCAGCCGCAGGTTATCTTCAAGGAGATAGACGGCGTGCGCTGCGAGCCCATAGAGGAGCTTACCGTCAACGTGCCAGAGGAGTTCGCCAGCAAGATAGTGGATATGGTCACCCGCCGCCGCGGCGAGCTGCTGAGCATGGACAGCCAGGGGGAGCGTGTGAACATAGAGTTCCTTATCCCCTCGCGCGGCATCATAGGTCTGCGCACCAACGTGCTCACCGTGTCCCAGGGCGAGGCCATTATGGCTCACCGCTACAAGGAGTACCAGCCCTACAAGGGCGATATCATCAGGCGCGTGAACGGCTCCATGGTAGCGCTCGAGGCAGGCACAGCCTACGCGTACTCCATAAACAACCTGCAAGACCGCGGGCGCTTCTTCATCCTTCCGCAGGACCAGGTCTACGCGGGCCAGGTGGTGGGCGAGCACGTGCATGAGAACGACCTCGTGGTGAACGTCACTAAGGCGAAGCAGCTCACCAACATGCGCGCCAGCGGCAGCGACGAGAAGACGCACATAATCCCTGCCACCATATTCAGCCTCGAGGAGGCCCTTGAGTACATCAAGGAAGACGAGTATGTGGAGGTGACGCCCAAGAGCATGCGCATGCGCAAGATAATCCTCGACCATCTTGAGCGCAAGCGCGCCGCCCGTTAATCTGTACCTTCCGTTATTCTGTGCCGTCGGGCTTGAAGCTATGGTCTATGACCAGGCTCACCCTCTTGGCGGCGTTGAGCATAGGCTGCTTGGGGTTGAACTGTATGCGGGGCGTGTTCAGTGCCTTAGCCACGGTCACGTCCTCTGGCGTGTCCATCATATTGGAGGTTGCCACCACCTTCAGGCTGCCCAGCTCCTCCAAGTCCACACTATAGCCGTTGCTCAGCGCCTCGTTGACCACCTCCGCCAGGCTTATCAGGGCGTTCTTCACGTCACCCCTCGTTAGGGAGGTGGCGTTCACTATATGGTCCACCACCTCGTCAGCCGTCATGTGCTGCGTCATCTTGGGGGTAGCGTAGTAGACCGTCTGCCCTGCCCTGTTGCCCACCGCCAGCACCTTCTGTTTCACATAATACTCTATTGCCATAAGTCCGTCTCTATTATGTATTCATACTTGTCCGTCACACACTACCCATACCCCCTTGTGGCGATCCTATATGGATCGTTGCAGCGATCCTATATGAATCGTCGCAGCGATCCTATATGGATCGTTCCCGCCCTGCAAATATAGGCAAAATAAGGCATATAAGAGGTGTGGCGCGCCCTACATATTTATGTGTCTGGGGTCACCTACCCATAGTCCCCACGTCCCCTCCCGTATGGGACAGGGAGGCGGCAGACTGCCCGGTGTGTTCCGAGAGCTTCTTGTGATACCTGCCGCTCAGCCATGGCACAGCCTCCACGTAGGGCACCAGCAGCGAGCAAATGCAGAAGACCACGGGCAGGAGTATGATGATGTCGTCGTAACGGCCATAGATGCTACGACCGAAACTCAGGTGCACAAACTTATAGAAGTAGAGCATGGGATAGTGCGCCACGAAGTAGACCATGGAGTGCTCGCCTATGAAACTGATGATGCGCACACGTGGGACACGCAGGGCCATGAGCAGCCCCGACAGCCCACACAGGATGGCGGTGATGTTGATGACCGCAAGCACGGGGTTGCCCGTGAAGCGGTTGCTGCTCATGGTGTACTCACAGTGCCAGCAGAGGTTGCCTATCACGAAGAAGAGCACCAGAAAGACCGAGAACTCTATGGTGAGACGGCGCCCCATCCAGTCCATTAGGCGGTGCCATACCATGCCCAGCCAGAAGAAGTATAGGGCGATGAACACGTTGTCGAGACCGAACCACAGGGGGTTGCCCTGTGTGTACCAGAAGTAACTTACGAAGGGGAACAGGGGAATGGCCCAGCGCAGGGGACGGCACTTGTCTATGAAGTGGGCGGCTATGTAGGTCACGTAGAAGGAGAGCAGGAACCACAGAGGCAGGTTGCCGAACGCCTCCCCGCGGTCCCACACCTGTGCTATGTGTATGGGCTCTATGGGGTTATGGTAGAGATGGAGCATGCGTGGCATGAAGGAGAAATACACCACGTTGCCTATCAATGCCCAGCAGATGTAGGGGACGAAGAGACGCCTCGTGCGATCTATGATGTAGGGCATGGTCTCCCCGCCCAAGGACTTGTTGAAGTATCCTGCCTTGAAGAAGAAGAAGCTCATGAAGAAGAACGTCCACGACATCACGCCCTGCCACCAGCCGTCGTAGCCATGGCCGCAGATCTGCATGATGTGGAGGCTCACCATACGCAAGATACAAAGCCCGCAGAGCAGGTCGAAAGCGTTGTTCCTTTGCCGCATGACTGCAAAGGTAGTGATTGTTTACGTGTAATCAAAACATTTGTTGCCCAACCTTAAGGAGAGGAGGCTAATGCTAATTACCATAAAAAGATTGGACTTGGGGGTAATGGACCCGGCATCTCATCTGTCTAATATATAGAGAGGGACAGGGGACTGTGAAGCTCCCTGCCACACACAGAAAAGCCCCCTACGGAACGAAGGCCGCAGGGAGCTAATGTCATATATGTATAGAGTAAAAGCCTTCTCTATTATTTGTGGTTGAGGGCAAGGTCGACGTTCACGGCGCAAGCCACGGAGCAGCCCACCATGGGGTTATTGCCGATGCCCAGGAAACCCATCATCTCAACGTGGGCTGGCACCGACGAGGACCCTGCGAACTGAGCGTCGCTGTGCATGCGGCCCATGGTGTCCGTCATACCGTAGGAGGCGGGACCGGCAGCCATGTTGTCGGGGTGCAAGGTACGTCCTGTGCCGCCGCCACTGGCAACGCTGAAGTAAGGCTTGCCTGCCTGTATGCGCTCCTTCTTATAAGTACCTGCCACGGGGTGCTGGAAGCGTGTGGGGTTGGTGGAGTTACCTGTGATGGACACGTCCACGTCCTCTTTCCATAAGATGGCGACGCCCTCACGCACGTCGTCTGCGCCGTAGCAATTGACGGCAGCGCGCGGCCCCTTGCTGTATGGGGTGGTCTTCACCACTTTCAGCTCGCCGGTGAAGTAATCGAACTTCGTCTGCACGTATGTGAATCCATTGATGCGGCTGATAATCATTGCCGCGTCCTTGCCTAAACCGTTCAGTATGCAGCGCAGGGGCTTGTCTGCTGGTCTCGACTTGTTAGCCATCTGTGCGATCTTAATGGCTCCCTCGGCTGCGGCGAACGACTCATGACCAGCCAGGAAGGCGAAGCACTTGGTCTCCGGGGTGAGCAGGCGCGCTGCCAGCTCTCCGTGACCGATACCTACCTTGCGGTCGTCAGCCACACTGCCGGGTATGCAGAAGCTCTGCAAGCCCTCGCCAATGAACTGGGCCGCCTCCACGGCGTTCTTGGCCTTCTCTTTCAGGGCGATGGCCGTGCCTACTACGTATGCCCACTTGGCGTTCTCGAAGCATATCATCTGAGTTTCCTCGCAGGTCTTGTAGGGATCAAGCCCTGCTGCATCGCAGATCTGGTTGGCTTCCTCAACAGAGGCTATACCGTGTTTGTTCAGACAAGCCAACACCTGCTTTATACGACGGTCCTGAGACTCGAAACTGACTTCTCTTATCATAGTTATTCCTCCTTATTCTTTACGTGGATCTATTGACTTCACGGCACCGTCCTCAGCCTTGGTGCGGCCGTATGTGCCTGTAACACTCTTCAGCGCCTCATCAGCGGGAACACCCTTCTTTACGGCGTCCATGAACTTGCCCATGTGGACGAACTCATATCCACACACTTGGTTGTCAGCGTCCAGGAACATCTTGGTGATGTAACCCTCGGTCAGTTGCAGGTAGCGTGTGCCCTTCAGGTGTGTGCCGTAGAGGGTACCAGTCTGCGAGATAAGACCCTTGCCCAAGTCCTCCAGTCCTGCGCCTATAGCCAGTCCGCCCTCGGAGAATGCGCTCTGTGTGCGGCCATAGACTATTTGCAGGAAGAGCTCGCGCATGGCGGTGTTGATGGCGTCGCAAACGAGGTCTGTGTTCAGCGCCTCAAGTATTGTCTTGCCCGGGAGAATCTCGCTTGCCATGGCGGCACTATGTGTCATGCCTGAGCAACCGATGGTCTCCACAAGGCATTCCTGGATAACACCGTCCTTGACGTTCAAGGTCAGCTTGCAGGCTCCCTGCTGGGGGGCACACCACCCGATACCGTGGGTCAATCCACAGATATCCTTGATTTCCTTCGCCTGTACCCACTTGCCTTCCTCTGGTATGGGTGCGGGCCCATGGTTGGGACCTTTGGCCACACAACACATGTTTTGTACTTCTTTTGAATAAACCATAATAATAGGACTAATTATAATGTTTTTAGTAGTGTTTCACAGCACCGCAAAAATACCTATTTTTGATTATATAACCTAATAAAGCAGGCTAATTTTTCATAAACACGGCATAATTCCCTATCTTTGTCTCCCGTAATTATGGAAGTGAAAATAAAGGATACAACACTGAGGGATGCCGCCAAGGAAGGGATGGACGCCTTCATAGACGCTTTCCGCCAGGCTATACTGGAAGCTATAGGAGGGGAGCTGAACAAGGATACCATGCCCCTGCTCAATGCCGACCAGATAACGCTGCTGGCATACGAGACGGTGAGGGAAGAGGTGCTCGACGGGGGCTTCGTGCAACTCATCCACAATGGCTACGGGCCATTCATCTTCATGAACCCCTTCGCCAAGGCCATGCACCAGTGGGGAGCCACAGACTTCCGTAATCTTATTTACAAAGGGCGCAAGCTCTACGAGGCGCACGCCAAGGAATTGGAGAAGGACTGCACCGACGAGGAGTTCATGGCCCTGTTCGAGCGTTTCCCCGAGTTCGACGACTTGGACGACGCTTTCGTGGAGATGGAGGAAGAGGTGACGGCTCTCGTGGCACGGTACATAGACGGGCACGTTGAACGGTTCGCCACAGTGGTTATGTGAGGGATGGCAAAGGCAAAGACTTTTCAGAGCAAGATAAACATAAAGAACAAGAAGGCGGAGTTCGACTACCTACTGTTCGACAAGTACATGGCAGGCATAGTGCTCACTGGCACGGAGATAAAGAGCATCCGCGCTGGCAAGGCCTCGCTGGTGGACACCTACTGCATGGTTATAGGCGGAGAGGTATGGGTGAAGAACATGTACATAGCGCAGTATGAGCATGGCAGCTACAACAACCACGTGGAGCGCAGGGACCGCAAGCTACTGCTCAACCGCAAGGAGATACGCCGTATACTCTCGGCGCTGAAGGCACCGGGCTTCGCGCTCATACCCACCCTGTTATTCATCGACGAGAACGGAAGGGCGAAGCTGGACATATACATTGCGCGAGGCAAGAAGAGCTACGACAAGCGCGAGACCCTGAAGGAGAAAGAGGACCGCAGGGAGATGGCGCGCAGTTTCAAGAAGAATTATTGAGCCAAAGAGAGATGGCAGACAGCTACGATATAAGAGCCTCCCTACAGACCGAGGTGGAGAAGAGAATACTGTTGCTCGACGGGGCTACAGGCACCATGATACAGACCTACGGCCTCACGGAAGAGGACTTCCGGGGGGAGAGCTTCAGGGACGTGCCTGGCCAGATACGTGGCAACAACGACATACTCTCGCTCACGCGCCCCGACGTGATACAGGACATACACAGGCGCTACCTCGAGGTAGGGGTGGACATCATCACAGCCAATACATTCTCCAGCCAGCGCGTCTCCCTGGCAGACTATCACTGCGAGTCCCTTGTAAGCGAGATAAACCGCCATGCGGTGAGGCTCGCCAGAGAGGTGGCGGAGCAGTATTCCACACCCGACAAGCCACGCTTCGTGGTGGCAAGCGTAGGCCCCACCAACAAGACCTGCTCAATGAGTCCCGACGTGAACAACCCTGCCTTCAGGGCCATCACCTACGATGAGTTGCGCAGTGCCTACATTGAGCAGATGACAGCTCTGCTGGAGGAAGGTGTTGACGGCATCCTCTTAGAGACCATCTTCGACACACTCAATGCCAAGGCTGGCATAGACGCCGCCCAGACCGCCATGCAAGAGACCGGGCACGAGGTGCCGCTCTTGCTCAGTGTCACCGTGAGCGACAAGGCAGGGCGCACGCTTAGCGGACAGACCTTGGAGGCTTTCCTTGCCTCCGTACAGCATGCCCGCCTGTTCAGTGTGGGACTCAACTGTTCCTTCGGAGCGCATGACATGCTGCCCTGCCTTCGCACCCTGGCACAGAAGGCTCCTTATTACATCTCCGCCCACCCCAACGCGGGCTTGCCCAACACACTTGGCGGATACGACCAGACCCCGGAGATTATGCTCCATGAGATGCAGGCTTTCACTGACGAGGGTCTGGTGAACATCATAGGTGGCTGCTGCGGCACCACCCCAGAGCATCTGGCCCTGCTCTCCACTCTCACCTCTGCCCGTCCTCACGTGCCTGTTCCCCGGCCACATAACCTGTGGCTCAGCGGACTGGAACTGTTGGAGGTCACGCCAGAGGTAGCTTTCGTGAACGTTGGCGAGCGCTGTAATGTGGCTGGCTCGCGCAAGTTCCTGCGCCTCATCAAGGAGGGGGCATACGACGAGGCTCTTGCCATAGCGCGCCATCAGGTGGAGGACGGGGCGTTGGTCTTAGACATAAACATGGACGACGGCCTCCTCGATGCCCGTAAGGAGATGGTCACCTTCCTCAATCTCTTGGGTTCCGACCCCGACATCTGCCGTGTGCCGGTGATGATAGACTCTTCCGACTGGCAGGTTATCCGCTCTGGGCTCAAGTGCCTTCAGGGCAAGGGCATAGTCAACTCCATATCACTGAAGGAGGGTGAGGCTGTCTTCCTCTCCCACGCCACGGAGCTGAAGAGGCTTGGAGCCGCGGCAGTGGTCATGGCCTTCGACGAACAGGGGCAGGCCACCACCTACGAGCGGCGTATAGAGGTGTGCCGGAGGGCTTATAACCTCTTGGTGGACAAGGTAGGCTTCAACCCTCTCGACATCATCTTCGACCCCAACGTGCTGGCTGTAGCCACGGGCATGCCCGAGCACGACTCATACGCCCTCGACTTCCTGCGCGCTACGGAGTGGATAAGGCACAACCTGCCGGGAGCCCACGTAAGCGGCGGGGTGTCTAACCTTTCCTTCTCCTTCCGCGGCAACAACTACATCCGCGAGGCCATGCATGCCGTCTTCCTCTATCATGCCCGCCTGCGTGGCATGGACTTTGGCATTGTCAACCCAGCCTCTAAGGTGATGTACAGCGACATTCCGCAGGAGCAGCTGCAGGTCATAGAGGATGTGCTGCTCCATCCCTCCGCCGAGGCGAGCGAAAGGCTTATAGAACTGGCTGGCAGCCTGCACTGCGAGGGGAAGGAAAGCCCTTCACGGGAACAGGAAGCCGCTGCCCTACCCGATGTCAAGAGCCGCCTTATACTGGCCCTGCAGCGCGGCATCTCCGACAACCTGGAGGCTGACCTCCACGAGGCGCTGCGGCAGTATCCCCATGCGGTGGACATCATCGAGGGGCCCCTCATGGAGGGCATGAACCTCGTGGGCAGCCTCTTTGGCGAGGGGAAGATGTTCCTGCCGCAGGTGGTGAAGACAGCCCGTACCATGAAGCGTGCCGTAAGCATACTGCGCCCCTACATAGAGGCACAAAGGCAGCAGGGACAGAGGAGCAACGGCCGTGTGCTGGTGGCCACAGTGAAGGGCGACGTTCACGACATAGGCAAGAACATAGTCTCCGTGGTCATGGCTTGCAACGGCTACGAGATCATCGATCTGGGAGTAATGGTGCCTGCCGAGGAGATTGTGCGAAGGACCAAGGAGCTGAAGCCCGACATCATTGGGCTATCAGGTCTGATAACCCCCTCGCTCGAAGAGATGATAAACGTGGTCTCCCTGCTTCGGAAGGAGGGCATAGACATTCCCGTAATGATAGGCGGAGCCACCACCAGTCGTCTCCACACGGCCCTGAAGATAGCCCCTGCCTATGGAGGCTCGGTCATTTGGGTGAAGGATGCCAGTCAGAACGCCCCTCTCGCCTCCTTGTTCCTCAACCCCGCCACTGCCTCACAAAGTGCCGCTGCTCTCGCCCGTGAGCAGGAGAGCCTGCGCCAGCAAGCCTCAGCCCCGCAGCCAGCCATGCTCCCTCTTGAGGAGGCACGCAAGCGCAAACCCCATCTATCATGACCAAGCAAGAACTCCGCCGTCACATACGTGAGGCAAAGGCCGCATACTCTGCCTCCCAGCTGGCTGATATGTCCGCTGCCGTCTGCCGCGCCCTCATGTCCGACCATCATTGGGTCGACTCCCGCACCGTGCTGTTCTACCATGCCCTGCCCGACGAAGTGGACCTTTCTCCCCTGCTCTCCTGGCCCAAGCGCATACTGCTGCCCGTTGTGGCGGGTGACGACCTCCGTATTCGCAGGTACGAGGGAGAGCGGAGACTGCGCACAGGCCCTTACGGCATCAAGGAACCTGTGGGCATGGAGTTCACCGACTACAGCGCCATAGACCTCGTCCTCGTCCCTGGCATGGCTTTCGACCGCCTCGGCAACCGCCTTGGCAGAGGCAGGGGCTACTACGACCGTCTCCTCCCCCTCCTCACCCATGCCTACCGCCTCGCCGTCTGCTTCCCCTTCCAGCTGGTTGACAAGGTTCCTTCCGAGCCTCACGACCAGTTTATGGACTATGTGCTCACGGTGAGCCCTACCGCCTCTCAACCGAGATAGAGGCTCCAGCCCATTGCCACCTGCTCCTTCACGGCGGGCTGCCCGTTCTCCACTCTCGACATCGCCTCCACCACAGGCACCATCTCCTCACGGCAGAGAGGGTCTATCTTCTTTTCAGCCGCGAAGCCTGTGAGCGCCCTCACCCTGGCAAGGTAGAGCCGCGAGTCGTTGCCGTCAGCGTCGGGAGCCCAACGTTTCACTATCCTCACGAGCGTGTCTGCCCCGTGCCTCCACACGTAGGTGCGTATGGTCACGAACGCGGCCCTGTAGCCCCAAGCCATCGACTTGAACTGGAAGAACTGCGGGTCGCTCTGTGTCTCCCTGAGTCCCTGCCACAGGTCGGCACTGCGGCGCAGGTTCAGCGGGTTGCAGTTGCGCAGCCCGCGTGGTTCTCTCTTCATCATTATCGGTTCTGTGTCATTATTATTCATAGTTTCCCATTCTCTTCTTTAAAGAAAGTACGAGGAGGCAAGCGCCATTGCCCGCCCCCTCGGTCTTTTCCATCAGTGTATTGTCAGCGTCTCTCTCCTCTCTCTCCCGCTCAGAACAGCAGCGTGCATGAGCTTGTCGCTGCGCTGGCGGTGAGGGCGGCTACCAGGGCAGAGAGCAGTTGCAGCGCGAACTGCCACCACGGATTGCCCTTTCCATTGTTCTTCAGGTTCAGTGCAGACATGTCTCTCAGAGCTTGTTACCTGTGGTCAATTCAGCTCTCCCACGCTGCCACCGCCCGAACCGCTGCCGCCACCACTGGAACCCGAACTGCCGCCGCTTGAACTTCCGCTGCCGCTGTCTATGCTCTCGTTTGTGGCCTTACGGGCTTCCGCCTGCATGGCGCGTGTGGGCACGAACTCAAACGTCGCGTCTTTCATCAGGGTCTTGAAGTTCTCCCCCACGGAGAGCTTCACGCTGATGCCCGTGATGTTGGAGGAGGAGAACTCCTCCGCCGTGTCGGTACCCTTGGAGTGCACCGCCACGTAGAACGACCCGAGGTCGCCCAATTGCACCTTCCTGCCCAGCAGCAGCTCCTCCCTGAGGCAGTCCACCGCCTTGGCGAGCACTCCCTGTATGGTGGAGCGGTCGTAGACGGAGTTGTGGTCGCTGATGTGCTTGCTGAACTCCTGTATGTCCATGATGCTGGCATACTGCGCGCGGGCGTACACCTTCTTTGTCTTGCTGCCCGGAGGGCATGCCATCTGTACTTTGCTGTAGTTGATTGCCATTGCGTAATCCTTTTTTACCTGTGTTAATACTCTTGTTAGATACGTGTGTGTTCCGGAACCACAATGCAAAGATACAACATCACTGGAGGGCATTTTTCCTCGTTTTTCCGCACGTTGCCTTTCATTGCCGAAATAGTCCGAAACATTCCTTAAACGCTTGGTTTTATGGGAGATTATTCGTAAATTTGTATATTAAAGCAAAGACTAAATCTTATGGAATACGGCAATGGAAACTGGTTACTGCGGGGCTGCTCGAAGGCAGACCTCGCGAGAGCGTACAGCCCCGACGTGGGAGACCGTGCGGCAAGGCACAATCTCTCGCTGTGGATCTCCATGTATCCCGGTCTGCTCCCGCGCCTGCAAGCCACGGGGTGGAACAAGCGCATGAAGCTGCTCACGCCCAATCAGGTGCGCCTCATCGTGGAGGCTCTCGGCGAGCCAGGGTGACGAGCGGAGGGTGTGTAGCACAAAGGAAAAAGAGCGCCGAAGAACGCAAACGGTACGAGTGGCGGAGCCACTCCACAGGGGTAGCCGAGGGCCTTCACGGCCCTCGGATGAGGCACGCAGAGCCGATGAGTGCCAGAGGTACTCAAGATATTAAGCTTGTGTACGTTAGCAGATATGTTGAGTACCTTCGGCGCTCAATCCCTACTCGTTCCTTAAGGGGGTGTGTCAAAATGGGCTTCGCAAAGAAGCCATGCAGCACAAAGGAAAAAGAGCGCCGAAGGTGCTCCCCCTTGTTAGCCGTGGGTTTTAACCCACGGTATGGATGTGAGCGAGAGGTGGGTGCCGAAGGTACCCTCTAATATCCAGAGGGTTACAACCCTCTGCCGTGGGTAAAAACCCACGGAATAATAGCGAGTACCTATCGGCACTCATTCCCTACTTGCTCATTGTCCGCAGGCCATAAAGGCCCGCGGCTAACAAAGGGGAGCACCTTCGGCGCTCGTACAGCTGGCGATTTCCCATTATGACACACCCCCCTAACAAAGGGGAGCACCTTCGGCGCTCTCTTCCTTTATGCCGATTGGCTTCTTTACGATTTGCATTTTGCCACACCCTCGTACCGCTGGCTATTCCCATCTCCCTCCCCCCTCGTCACCGCACGATCTGAGCCTCATCACCGCACGAACGAGGCCGCGTCACCGCACCGATTCACACTCGCAGGTGCGGAGACTATGGGGGATTGAGGAGGAAATCGGCTATGTCGAGACCATGGGAGCGCTCGGCTTGGCTGGCGTTCTCCTCTATGTAACGGGAGATGTGCGCGTCCACTCCCTGGCGGCGGAGGGAGGCGGCGCCCTGCTCCCACTGCTCGAGGCAACCGAGGTCGGGGTAGAGAGTGACACGGCGGCCGCGCAGGATGGCAGACACCTGCGGGTCTGCCCAGCGGCAACCGTTCTTGCCTCCCGTGGCGAGCCACACGCCATCCAGCCTCAGAGAAGCCACCATGGCGGTCTTCTCGCTCTCGCAGAGGCAAACCTCGGCACGAGGGCGCTGGGGCAGCAGGTGAGCCCCGAAGTAGGTCTGGCGCAGGGTGGCGTTGGGGTTGCCCACAAGGCTCTTGCCGGCAAACCACACCTTGGCGTACTTCTTGTCGATGAAATAGGTGGAACGGCGCTCGCTCCACACCTGGGCGGCGTCCTCCTCGTGCAGGCGGTGGCCCGTGACAGGGTTGTAGGCTATCACCTTCACCTGGCAGACACGCCCTTGGGGGTCTATCTGCGGGAACGCCGTGGCGCAGCCGCCCTGGTATATCCAGTGCTTGGAGGGACCCACGTGGTAGCGGTGGAACACGGAGTACGCGTCCTCACGCCCGAACTGGCTCACGAAGTAGCGCAGCAGGTTGTCGGAAGGCTCGCCCTCGTCCGCCAGCCTTGGCAACAGGCTGCGAGGTATGAAGGTGGGCAGCTGCGCAGCCGTGGAGGACTTCGCGTCAGGGTTGCGCCACTGGCCCGTGGCGGCGGCGAGGTCGGGGTGCGCCTGGAAGAACTCTCGCGGCGGCAGGTGGTAGTTGCAGGAGTTCTGGTGGTCGCACTTGCCCACGGAG
>JAJPYT010000125.1 GCA_021204845.1 Prevotellaceae bacterium
CGCATGCGGCGTGCGGGCTGGCGAGAACCTTACCCTCGACGAACTTTGCAGCGGTAAATTCTATGGCAAGCGCCTCACTGGAGTAAACCCACTCAGCGACGGAATCTCTTATTCACGCCTTAGCGACGACAACAAGCAGATTCTCACATATTCCTTCAAGACAGGGCAGCAGACAGGGGTGCTCTTCGACGTGGCGGACGCCTCGGGTACACGACTGGAGCGAATTGACGGATACATAATGAGCCCAGACGAGAAGAATATTCTCATACAGACGCAAACGAAGCCAATATACCGCCACTCCAAGACGGCGGTCTACTACATTTACAATGTGCGCAACCGCACTTTGCAGACGCTTAGCGACGGAGGTCCGCAGGAATGCCCCGTGTGGAGCTCCGACGGCTATATGGTGGCTTTCGTGCGCGACTGCAACATCTATCTGGTGAAGCTGCTCTTCAACAACAGCGAGAGTCAGGTGACCACAGACGGCGCTTTCAATCAGGTGATTAACGGCAAGCCCGACTGGGTGAACGAGGAAGAGTTCGTGAACGACTGCTCGCTCTGCTTCAATGCCGACAACACCATGCTCTGCTGGATTCGCTACGACGAGAGCCAGGTGCCGCTCTATAGTTTCCCGCTCTACAAGGGGCTGGCTCCCGAGCGAGGCGAATATGCGGAATATCCTGGGGTTTACGAGTATAAATATCCTATGGCAGGAGAGCAGAACAGCACTGTAACCGTGCAAAGCTACGACATAAAGAGCCACCAGACGCGCCAGTTGAAAGTGCCCCTTGACAACGAGGGATACATCCCCCGCATCTTCCCCACCAGCGACGAGAACAAGCTGGCAGTGGTCACCCTGAACAAGCATCAGGACCGAATGGACATATATATGGCAAATCCCCGCAGTACGGAGTGCACACTTGTGGTGAGAGACGATGTTGACAAATATATCGGGGAGAACGCATACAACCAGATGTCTTTCTTCAACGGTGGCTTTGCCCTGTGCAGCGAGCGGTCGGGCTACAACCATATATATATATACGACCTCAACGGAAATCTCAAGCGGCAGGCAACAGACGGCAATTTCGTGGTTACCGACTTCTACGGCTACGACCCGAACTCAGGCAGCTGCTATTTCGCAAGCACACAGGAGGGTCCCCTCTACCGCGCTGTTTACAAGTCGGATGCCAAGGGAAAAGTGACGAAACTCTCCTCACAGCAAGGCACCAATTCTGCCACTTTCAGCTCCACGTTCGCTTATTTCATCAACGTTTACAGCAACCTCAATACACCGCCCGTAACCACGCTCTGCGACTCAAACGGCAAGACGCTGAAAACTCTAATAGACAACAAGGACATTGCCGATGAGCTGAGCCACAAGAACATAGGCACGAAGGAGTTCTTCACGTTCACCACACAGAACGGAACGGAGCTGAACGGCTATATGCTGAAGCCTTACAATTTCAGTTCTGCCTCGCAATATCCTGTCATCATGTTCCAATATAGCGGCCCAGGCAGCCAGCAAGTGCTCGACAGCTGGAGCACGGGCAACATGGGCGGCTGCTCATACGAGGAGTATCTCACTGCCCTTGGCTACGTCGTGGTTTGTGTTGACGGCAGGGGCACTGGCGGACGTGGAGCCGCATTTGAGAAACAAACTTACCTTCGCTTAGGACAGATGGAGGCAGAAGACCAGGTGGAGACAGCCCTTTACCTGCGCTCCCTCCCCAACATCGACGGCAGCCGCATCGGCATCTGGGGCTGGAGCTACGGCGGTTTCTGCACTCTTATGTCCATGAGTGAGGGGCGTGGCGTGTTTGCCGCTGGAGTGGCGGTTGCTCCCCCCACAAGTTACCGTTTTTACGACAGCGTCTACACCGAACGTTTCATGCGCACCCCAAAGGAGAATGCCGAGGGCTATGCCGTTAGCCCCATCTCTCGCGCCTCGCAGCTTAGCGGTCATCTGCTTATCTGCCACGGGCTGGCTGATGACAACGTGCATTTCCGCAACACAGCGGAATACACCGAGGCTCTCGTGCAGGCAGACAAGGATTTCATGCTTCTCACCTATACCAACCGCAACCACAGCATCAGCGGCGGCAACACGCGCAAACATCTTTTCCGCCAGATAACGCAGTGGTTCCAGAACAATTTGTAAGTACGACCATTATAAATACGCACGCACCATGAAAAGATTAACAGCTGCCATCGCGTTTCTCTGCCTCTGTCTTGGGGTAAGCGCGCAAGAAGATTCTATCTCAACCGGGGAACATCTCGACTTCTTCGGAGTGCCCATAGAGGGGAACATCACACAGTTCACGACTAACTTGCAGCCGCGCTTCCGCCTGCAGAAGAAGAAGGGCGACGAAAACTACTATATCTACAAGGGTCCCGTTTGCGGTCACGACATGTATCTGAAGGCAGAATACAGCCGCAAGAGCCGCACGGTGTATAAAGTTACCGTTACGCCGCAATACATTGACGCTCTTGCCTTCCTCGATTCCCTCACAGTAATGTACGGCTCCCCGGAGGAGATGGAGAAAGGTTGCCGCTGGATGTTCCCAGCTGGGGAGGTCATTCTCTATATGGTGCAAGGCTTCGACCCCGTGCTTATATATCTCGACCTTCAGGGTGCCGTCGCCTTCAAGGAGGAAAAGTAAACTTTACGCTACAGGCATAACAAGGAGAAGAGCGCCACGGAAAGGATGGCGCTCTTCTCTTTTCGTTCCTCTGGGCAACACCCAGGGAGGTATAGGGCGTAATCAGGGATTCTCCCCTATCATGAAACCGTCCTCGTCCACTTCCTCTTCGCCAAGGGAGGGAGAATCGTCTATGTAATTATCGTAGAACGGCTCATCATCCGGGAGCTCCTCTTCTATCGGTTCATCCTCTGGCTCGCGGTCATCCTCATCCTCAGAATAATCGTCAGAATCCTCGTCACGCTCCTCGTCGTCGTAAGAGGGGTCGAAGTTGTCGTCATCCTCGCTGTAGCGTCCCTGTCTCTCGTCTTCCTCGTCCTCGTAATCGTCAATCTCATACTCCGACGGGTCTTTCTTCTTGGCGTATATGGCTTCTGTCCACGTGCCCTTGGTTATCTCCAGCACTTCGAAACCCTCGCCTCTCTTGCGCTCAAGCGTGCCTCCCGCGGCATGTATCCGTGAGGTGGGCAGCTGGGTAGTGCCAACGTCGAAAACGCTCTCTATTATATCCCTCGTCGCCTGCGGTATAGCGCTCCATCCCCCGCCGAAGTTGCGGTCTATGAGTTCCAGCAGCGTCGCCACTGATATTAGCCTCACGTTCTGGCGGTTAAGGTCAGAGAGGCGCTTTATGGGGCGCGGGCGAATCGCCACGTGGTTCTGCTTCGCATCGGTGCGCAGGGCGAGGCTTGTCCATTCGCCATTCTCGTATGCCTTTGCCTCTCGCGCGTCAGTGGGGTCGTAGTGCACCACCTCGAAGGCGAGGCGTATGGTATTCAGCAGCTTCTCCTGCCTTGGGGCAAACCCTTCCTTGGAACACTCCTTTTTCCACAGGGCGGCAATCTGATAGTTGTCTATGGTCCAAACATTGAGGGGAGAGAGGTCAAATATGGACTCAACATCGCATCTGTCCCCTTTAGCTGATTTCTTTGACATTTTTCCTTATAATGCTTTGAAGTTTGCGTTCACCCTGCAAAAGTAAGAAAATAAATTATAATACGCACAAGCGGGAGGCTACTTTCCGAGACAAAAAACACTATCACGCCCCAAAGCAGGTCTCAGAAAGCCATCTCGCTCTTGACTGGCAGCGAGGTATAGCGAGCTATTAACACACAAGGAGAAGCCCCCTGCCGCAAACTCTAAGCGGCAAGAGGTTTTCCACGTACTTCTCTTCGAGGAGCTCTCGTTCCGTAGGTTGCTATACCCGCCAGGCATGCCACTACTGAAAAAGTAGCGACCTTGCATAGAAATTGCAAACAATCATGTTACATATATTTTATCCCATGTTACACAGTATGTACAACGCAGGGGGATATTAAAGCATTTACGTGCTTGTGCTTCTGTTCATGGGGAAAATAAAGTATGGATAGTGGGCAGGAATCCACTACTCATACCCCTCCATTGCGATCCTATATGGATCTCCTCAGCGGTTCTATATGGATCGTTCCGGCGATCCTATATGGATCGTTTTTGCCATATATTAGTGGTCGTTTACGATAGCCTTCAGTATGTCTATTTACGGGTAGTACAGGCTCATGCCGGGGGTAATAGTTTAATGCTTCCTCCCGCCCTGCATAAGACAGACGTTTGCCTATAACAACAGGAATAGTATATAGCAGCATAACAAAAAGTAATTAATAATAGGGTAATGGCTATATTTTTGCTACTATATTAGGAGTGTTACTATTATTTTACTACCTTTGCAGCCAAAATGGCGGTCTAATAGCAAGCTACCGCCTTGGCTATGCTACAATGCGGAGCATGGGATGAGAAATATATTAAATGTGATATAAGTATAAAGAAATGGTAAAAAGACAAAACGATTACGGGCAAGGACTTTATGACCCCCAGAGAGAACACGACGCCTGCGGTGTGGGAATGGTTGTGAATATCAACGGAGGAAAGAGCCACGAGCTCGTGGACTCCGCCCTTAAGGTGCTGGAAAACATGCGCCACCGCGGAGCCGAGGGTGCAGACGGAAAGACGGGCGACGGTGCCGGCATATTGTTACAGATACCCCATGAGTTCATTCTGCTGCAAGGCATACCGGTACCAGAGAAGGGACACTACGGCACGGGGCTGGTGTTTCTGCCCAAGGACGGGAAAGCGCAGCAGGAGATACTCTCCATAATGATTGAGGAAATAGAGCGTGAGGGGCTGACGCTGATGCACCTGCGCACAGTGCCGACTAACCCCGACTGCCTTGGCGAGAGCGCACGAGAGGCTGAGCCCGACATAAAACAGATGTTCGTGACGGGCGTGAGCGAGGAGCGATGGACCACTCTGGAGCGCACGCTCTACCTGATACGCAAGCGGATAGAGAGAAGAGTGAAAGACCCTGACTTCTACATCGTGAGCCTTAGCAGCAAGTCCATCATATATAAAGGTATGTTGAGCAGCATGCAACTTAGGGAATATTTCCCAGACCTGAGCAATGCTTACCTGACCTCAGGTCTGGCACTGGTGCACTCCCGCTTCTCCACAAACACCTTCCCGACATGGTCGCTGGCTCAGCCCTTCCGCATGCTGGCGCACAACGGCGAGATAAACACCATACGCGGCAACCGCCTGTGGATGCATGCCAGGGAGAGCGTGCTCTCGAGCGCTGCCCTTGGCGACGTGAAGAAGATAAGCCCGATATTGCAGCCAGGCATGAGCGACTCCGCCTCGCTTGACAATGTGTTCGAGTTCCTTGTCATGAGCGGTCTCTCGCTGCCTCAGGCCATGGCTGTGCTGATTCCCGAGAGCTTCAACGACAAGAACCCCATAAGCGACGAGCTGAAGGCTTTCTACGAATACCACTCCATACTTATGGAGCCGTGGGACGGGCCAGCCGCCTTGCTCTTCAGCGACGGACGTTACGCGGGGGGAATGCTTGACCGCAACGGACTCCGCCCCAGCCGCTACACCATAACCACTAAGGGCATGATGGTGGTGGCGAGCGAGGTGGGAGTTATGGACTTCGACCCGAACGAGATTGCGCAGAAGGGCCGCTTGCAGCCAGGAAAGATTCTGCTGATAGACACACAGGAGGGCAAGATATACTACGACGGCGAGCTGAAAGACCAATTGGCTAAGGCTCACCCCTACACAGACTGGTTGAAAGCCAACCGCATACAACTGGAGAAGCTGAAGAGCGGCCGCCATGTGCCAAACTCGGTGGAGCGCTATGACGACAAACTGCTGACCTTCGGCTTCGGCAAGGAGGACATAGAGAAAACTATAATACCCATGAGCGTGAGTGGCTCTGAGCCCACAGGAGCGATGGGCAACGACACGCCGCTGGCGGTGATAAGCGACAAGCCGCAGATATTCTTCAACTACTTCCGCCAGCAGTTCGCGCAGGTGACCAACCCCGCCATCGACCCCATAAGGGAGGAGCTGGTGATGTCTCTCACGGAATATATAGGCACGGTGACCACAAACATACTGGTGCCCAACGAGAGCAACTGCAAGATGGTGCGTCTGCCCCACCCCGTGCTTAACAACACAGAGCTGGACATTCTCTGCAACATTCGATACAAGGGTTTCAGCAACGCGAAAATACCTATTCTCTTCGACGTGGAACAAGGGGAGGCTGGACTGCGCGGCGCGCTCGACAGGATATGCCAACAGGCAGAGGAGAGTGTGGACAGCGGCATAAACTACATAATCTTGACCGACCGAGACATAGACGACAAGCATGCGGCCATACCCTCGCTGCTGGCAGTGAGCGCTGTGCACCACCATCTGATAAACGTGGGGAAGCGCGTGCAGACTGCCTTGATAGTGGAGAGCGGCGAGATAAGGGAGGTGATGCATGCCGCCCTTCTGTTGGGCTACGGCGCAAGCGCCATTTGCCCGTACATGACCTTCGCAGTGCTTGACAAGCTGGTGAAAGACGGGGAGATACAGGAGAACTACGAGACAGCGGAGAAGAACTACATAAAGGCCGTGTGCAAGGGGCTGTTCAAGATAATGTCGAAAATGGGCATCTCTACCATCCGCTCTTACCGTGGCGCGAAGATATTCGAGAGCATTGGCCTTTCGGAGGCGCTGCTGCGCAAATATTTCGGCACGGAGATAAGCACCATTGGTGGCATAGGACTGAGACACATAGCCGAGGACGCCATACGCCTGCACAATTTGGGCTTTGGCGACGGGGAAAAGCCGGAGTTCCTGCCCAATAACGGCCTCTTCAACTACCGCAAGGACGGCATACTGCACGCATGGAACCCCGAGACCATCACCACCCTGCAACTGGCCACCAAGTTGGGCAGTTACAAGAAGTTCAAGGAGTTTACCAACCTGGTGGACAATAAGGAAAAGCCCATCTTCATCCGCGACTATTTCAACGTGCGCAAGGTGAACAAGCCTATATGCATAGACGAGGTGGAACCTGTGGAAAAGATTGTGAAACACTTCGTTACTGGAGGCATGTCGTTCGGCGCGCTGAGCATGGAAGCCCATGAGGCATTGGCGCTGGCCATGAACAAGTTGGGCAGCCGCAGCAACACAGGCGAGGGAGGCGAGGACAACCGCCGATACAAGGAGACGGTGGATGGCATAAGCCTCTCGAGCAAGACAAAACAGATAGCCTCGGGGCGCTTTGGCGTTACGGCGGAATATCTGGTGAACGCCGAGGAGATACAGATAAAGGTGGCGCAAGGCGCAAAGCCAGGAGAGGGCGGACAGTTGCCCGGCTTCAAAGTAGACGCTGTCATAGCCCGCACTCGCAACAGCATACCGGGCATATCGCTTATCTCTCCCCCGCCACATCACGACATCTACTCCATTGAGGACCTGGCACAACTAATCTTCGACCTTAAGAATGTTAACCCCACGGCAGCAGTGAGCGTGAAACTCGTGGCGGAAAGTGGCGTTGGTACGATAGCGGCTGGAGTGGCAAAAGCAAATGCCGACCTTATAGTAATATCTGGAGCAGAAGGAGGCACGGGAGCCTCACCCGCCAGTTCCATGCGCTTTGCCGGCATTAGTCCTGAGATTGGCTTGAGCGAGACGCAGCAAACTCTTGCCCTTAACGGGCTGCGCCAACAGGTGCGACTGCAAACCGACGGACAGCTGAAGACGGGGCGCGACGTGATAATGATGGCATTGCTGGGAGCCGACGAGTTCTCATTCGGCACACTGCCGCTGATTGTGTTGGGCTGCGTGATGATGCGCAAGTGCAACACCAATACCTGCCCCATGGGAGTGGCGACGCAGAACCCCGAATTGAGAAAGAAATTTAGGGGTCATTACAAGTATGTGGTCAACTTCTTTACCTTCCTGGCACAAGAGGTGCGTGAGTATTTGGCAGAGATGGGCTTCAAGAGCCTCGACGATATTATTGGGCGCACAGACCTGATAGAAGTTAAGGGAGCGGAGAGCGGCTCTAAGGCAGAAACTTTGGACTTCCGCCGCCTGTTGCGTCAAATGGACGGGAATGCCCTGCATTGGGACCACAGACCCTTTACTCATGTGGAAGGAGTAAAGGACTTCGACATTATTAACGATGCCAAGGATGCCGTGGAAACAGGGCGTGAGATAAACCTCGAATATACTATAAAGAATACCGACCGCGCAGTAGGGACCATGCTGGCTGGCCTTATTGCCAAGAAGTATGGCGAGGCTGGCATGAGCGACTCTGCCATAAACATAAAGTTCAAGGGCAGCGCAGGGCAGAGCTTCGGCGCGTTCCTCACAAAGGGTATATGCCTGAAACTGGAGGGAGAGGCGAACGACTACTTCGGCAAGGGACTCTCTGGCGGACGAATATGCATAATGCCTCCTGTGCGCTCCAACAGCAACTTCGTGGCGGCAGACAACATTATCGCCGGTAACACAGGTCTATATGGCGCCACCACGGGCGAGCTCTATGTCAACGGCCGCGTAGGCGAGCGTTTCGGTGTGAGAAACTCCGGGGCAATAGCTGTAATAGAGGGCGCGGGAGACCATTGCTGCGAATATATGACTGGTGGCCGCGTGGTGGTACTGGGAGAGACAGGCAGAAACTTCGCGGCAGGCATGTCGGGAGGGGTCGCATACGTATGGAACAAGAAGGGCGACTTCGACTACTACTGCAACATGGACATGGTGGAACTCTCGCTCGTGGAGGAGTCCAGCTACCGCAAGGAACTGCATGAGCTAATACACCAGCACTGGATGTATACGGGCTCGCAGCTTGCGCGCACAATGCTCGACGACTGGAACACCTACGTGGAGCAGTTCATACAGGTAGTGCCGATAGAGTACAAGCGTGTGCTGCAAGAGGAGCAGATGAGAAAGTTACAACAGAAGATAGCCGACATAGCAAGAGATTACTGATAAGTCATGGGAAACCCAAAAGCATTTTTAACTATAGCGAGGAAAGAGGCTGGATACAGACCTCTTTCAGAGAGAATTAACGATTTCTCGGAGGTAGAGCAAACGCTGAACACCAAGGACCGCCAGGAACAGGCGAGCCGCTGCATGGACTGCGGCGTGCCCTTCTGCCACTGGGCGTGCCCACTGGGCAACCGCTGCCCCGAGTGGAACGATGCCTTATATAAGGGCAACTGGGAACTGGCATACAAGATTCTTAGCAGCACTAACGACTTCCCCGAATTTACCGGGCGCATCTGCCCTGCCCTTTGCGAGAAGAGTTGTGTGCTATATCTCTCTGACCACCAGCCCACCACCAACCGAGAGGATGAGGTGGCTATAAGCGAGAGGGCATGGATGGAGAGTTACATTGTGCCCGCACCGCCAAAGAAGCGCAACGGGCGCAAAGTGGCTGTCATTGGCTCTGGTCCCGCGGGACTGGCGGCTGCCAACCAGCTGAACAAGAAGGGTTACTCCGTAACCGTGCTGGAGAAGAACGAGGCGGCTGGAGGTCTCCTGCGCTTTGGCATACCTAACTTCAAGTTGCAGAAGAACGTGATAGACCGCCGCATAAACCTGATGGAGCAAGAGGGCATAGAGTTCCTTTACGGGCAGGAGGTGAACGTGACAAAACTGCCCGAGGGCTACGAGGCATACGTGGTGGCTACAGGAACGCCACAGGCACGTGACCTCAACATACCAGGGCGTGAGCTGAAGGGAATATATCTGGCTTTGGAGATGCTTTCGCAGCAGAACCGCATATTGGCAGGCATGGAGTTCAGCAAAGACCAACTGGTGAGCGCCCGCGGCAAGAGGGTGCTGGTGATTGGCGGAGGCGACACTGGCAGCGACTGCATAGGCACGGCACACCGGCAGGGTTGCAAGTCGGTCACCCAGATTGAGATAATGCCCAAGCCCCCCGTCTGCGACAATCCAGCCACGCCATGGCCCAACTGGCCAGTGATTCTGAAGACCACCTCCAGCCACGAGGAGGGCTGCGAGCGCCGCTGGCTGCTTAACTCCAACAAGTTCATCGGCAAAGACGGCAAACTCACGGGTGTGGAAGTAGAGGGAGTAATATGGGAACAAAACCCCGAAGGCGGCAGACCCACAATGAAGCTCGACGGTCACAAGGAAGTGATAGAGTGCGACATGGCGCTGCTCGCCATGGGCTTCCTTAAACCTCAGCAGCCCGAATTCCCCAAGAACGTGTTCCTTGCGGGCGACGCTGCCACAGGCGCCTCACTCGTAGTGCGCTGCATTGCCAGCGGCAGAAAGACGGCTGCTGCGGTAGACGCATACCTAAGCAAATAAGCCCCTGCGTGTGGAATTATATTCTGGGCGCGGCAAGGTCTCCCTGCCGCGCTTTTTTGCGTGTATGCACTTTTTTTACTAACTTCGCACACGGTTAGCGCACAGCAAGGAATAACATGAAAAATTACGACGGCTACATCGAAGACGAAGAATTTGGGCGGATAAGGCTGCGTCACAACAAGAGAGCCCGCCACTTCATCTTCAGGTTCGACGAGGCGGGACTCGTGGTGACAACTCCCACCATGAGTGATATCAAGAGAATGCGGGAAGCCTTAGCGTCCCTGCGCCCAAAACTGCGGACAATGTTCGTAAGGGCTTTGGAGAAAAAACGTGAGCATGTCATCACGCCCGACCTACTGATTAACGAAGACCTCTGCCGTCTCGAGTGGGTGAAGGTGGAAGGGGGAGAACTGAATGTTACACGAATAGGCCGCACGCTGGTGATAGCCTATCCCGAAAGCACGGATTTCGACGACGATAATGTGCAGAAGTGGCTCACGGGCAGAATAGAGAATCACCTCATGCGGGTTGGCAAAATACATCTGCCGCCCAGGCTAAGAGAACTGGCAAGGAAAGCCAGGATCAATATCAGCAACGTGAGTGTCCGTCGCTCTCACAGCCGCTGGGGCTCATGCAATGCCAAGGCTGGCATAAGTCTGAGCGCTTTCTTGGTGTTGCTGCCTCCCCACCTGCGTGACTTCGTGATGCTCCACGAGCTCTGCCATACACGTGAGATGAACCACGGACCACGCTTCCACGCTATGCTGAACACCCTTACCAATAACAAAGAGGAACAGTTGAACAAAGAGTTGCGCAGCTATACCACATCAATCTTTTTCTACAGACAGAAGGGGCACGAAACGTTTTAAACAGTGGCGGTGAGCAACGTCGCCTCGCCCTGCAGGCGCAACTTATTGTCGAGTGCAGGTACCAGCAGGCTCTCCCCCTGCCCCACCTCCATTCCGTTCACTTCGGCATGCCCTTTCAGGCACATTACTATTATGAAGGAATCCTTGCCCAAGTCCACAAGCGATGAGCCGCTTACCCTTACCCGCCTCACGCTGAAGGACGGGCAGGTAACCAGCTCCGCATTGTCGCTCAGCGTGTCGTAAGAGGTGCTGTAGTCATCCTGTACCCTATAGTCTATTGCGTCTTTCGCCAGCTCCACGTGCAACTCCCGCGGCTTACCGTCAGCCTCAAGACGGCAATAGTCAAACACGCGATACGTTATGTCCGACGACTGCTGAATCTCCGCCAGCAGATTTCCTGCCCCAATGGCGTGCAATCGGCCCGCAGGCAGGAAAAAAACGTCCCCCTCGTGTGTGGCGTGGGTGTTGATAACCTCGCAGAGCCGCTCCTCGTCCTTAGGCGAGAGACTGCCTAAGAAGTCCACGAACTGGTCGGAAGTCATTAGTTTCTTCATGCCCGTGAACACCCGTGAGCCTGGCCGCGTCCTCATCACATACCACATCTCGCTCTTCCCGTCGCAGCCATGGCGCCGGCGAGCCACTTCGTCACCAGGGTGTACCTGTATGCTCAGGTTCTGGTCGGAGTCTATGAACTTTGCAAGTATCGGGAATTTGTTGCCGTATCTCGTGTATGCCTCGGCTCCTACGAGGTTCTGTTTGTGCTTGTCTATCAGTTGCGAGAGCGAGAGTCCCCTCTCGCCATCAATGTCAATACCGCCATCTATGCAGACACTCTCATGCGCTGGCAGTCCGCTTATCTCCCAGCTCTCCCCTATGTTGTTATACTCGTGAGCCAAGCCTTTCAGCTCTGCCAATTGCCGTCCTCCCCATATTGTCTCTTTCAAGAAGGGTTTGAATCTGTATGGTTTTATCATCCGAAATAAACGTAAATGCGCTGCAAAGGTATGAATAAAATGATTACATCACTACCCTTTGAGGCTAAAAAATATTAGCACATGCGCTGTTTATAGTCCTCGAAAGAATATTGCTTCAACGTTTCCATTCTCCCGTCAGCGCGTTGCCACACTATCGACGGGTGCGGCACACCGTTGAACATGGTTGTCTTCACCGTGGTGTAGTGTATCATGTCCTCCAGCACAACCTGCTCTCCCACCTGCAAGTCATGGTCGAAGCGCCAGCATCCCATATAGTCGCCACTCAGGCAACTGTTGCCTCCCAGCCTGTACACGTGCTCCACCTCCGGGTGCTGGCGGCAGAAGTCTGGGCTCAAAGTCTCCGCCCCTCTCACCTCTGGCTGGTAAGGCATCTCTAAGCAGTCGGGCATGTGGCAGGTGAAACTCACGTCCAGCACAGCCGTGCGTATGCCGTGGTTCTCCACTATATCTACTACCGAAGCCACCAACTCGCCCGTATGCCAGGCGAATGCCGACCCTGGCTCAAGGATTATGCGCAGCCACGGATATCTCTGCTTCAATCCTCTCAGAAGCCTCACAAGCAGCCCAACGTCGTAGCCCTCGCGTGTCATCAGATGTCCACCTCCCAAGTTCAGCCATTTCAGCTGGGGGAAAAACTTGCCGAACTTCTCCTCCACGTGTGCCAAGGAGCGCTCCAGCTCGTCTGCCCCGCTCTCGCAGTGCTGGTGCACGTGCATGCCCTCCACGCCCTCAGGCCAGCCATCCTTTAGCTGTTCTGCCAGAACGCCGAACCTGCTGCCCGGCGCGCAGGGGTTGTAAAGTTCCGTCTTAATCTCGCTGTATTCGGGATTCACCCTCAGCCCCGCGGACACGTTGTAGCCGCCGCTCTGCAACATGGGCATGAATCTGGCGAGTTGTGAGAGGCTGTTGAACGTGACGCACTGGCTGCAAAGCATCACCATGGGGAAGTCCCTCTCAGTGAAAGCTGGTGAATAAGTGTGGGCAAGCTGACCAAGCCCCTCGCTCGCCAGTCTTGCCTCGTAGGCTCCGCTCGCTGCTACCCCGAAGCCATACTCACGCAAGATAGGGAACAACTTCCACAGGGCGAAAGCCTTCAGCGAGATTATCACCTTTACCCTGCTCAACTGCTCCACCTCCTTTATGAGCTTCAAGTTGCGGCGCAGCAGGTCCTCGTGAACCACATAGGCGGGTGTCCTCAGTTCCATCTCATCCTTAATAAACCAGTTTCACGTTATCAATCCACATTGTGTTGCCTATGCTGCCTATATAGGCTCCCCCGTGGCTGCTGTTGAATATAATGACTATATGCGTCGGGGTCTCGTTCTCGTCTGCCCAGCCCTCTTCGGTTATCATAGCCATCTTTCCCTTAGAGTTCTTGGCGTAGTACACCCTCTCGCTCGTCTCGTTTTGCAGTTCCATGTAACTCTTGTAGTACGAGGTGCCGGAGATATCGCCATAGTGTATCTCGAACGATGCCCCGTCCACCCAGTCAGAGTCGGCGGTAAAGCGTTTCCACATGGTGCCCACCCTTGTGGCGTGGATGTTGCCTTCGCTGTCTTCCCAGCGCTTCTGCAGCAGCACCAGCGCCTCACAATAGTCTTTGCCTGGTATCTCTTTGCGGCGGCTGAATCCCGTCTGCCTTATGCGTGTCTCCGACTCGCTAAGCTGTATTTTATAGTCGAATTTCAGAGCCGTAGGACGCTTGGTGAAAGCTATGCCGGCGCTTATCTTGCTCATGGGGTTAGAGCTGCTGGTGATGGGTTCCACCGCCTCGCCAGTGAACAGACTGCCAGCCGCAAGCACGGTTATATTCACTATTCCCACTGCCTTGCACCTTACCTCGTGCGTCGTCAGTTTCACGCACTTGCCATCGCCATGCGTGTCGGGATATACGCTCACGTTGCTCTTTACCACTCCGGCTACCTTGGCGTATACGTTGCTCGTCGCCCAGGGGCTGCCTCCTTGGTTCGTATATGCCTTGTTCTGCGCCCAAGTCTGTGTGGGTCCAACCTCGTACATGGTCACCGTCTTGCCTCCCACCAGCACGCTCTCTTTCACCGTGCGCGTCACCCATTTTTCAAAGTCACCGTAGCTTATCAGCTCGTCGCCAGCCCATGCGGTCGTGCATGCCATAGCCACCATAGCCAGCAGAATCAGTCTTCCTTCTTTCATAGTATTTTTAGTTTTATATGTTTATCAGTTTCTTCAGAACGCC
>JAJPYT010000186.1 GCA_021204845.1 Prevotellaceae bacterium
GCACACAGTTGAACTTGGGAGAAACCAGGAAAGCGTGCGCTCCCAGCAGCAGCGAACCCCAGAAGAGGGCGTTGGCCGGTGTGGGCAGACCTATGAAACTGGAACTCTGGCGAGGGTCGATGTTGAACTTTGCCAGCCGCAAGGCGGAGAAAGCCGCCATAAGGAAAGCCAGATAAGGCAGGTATCTGCGCACGGGGAGCAGCATCTCTGGGCAAGCCACCTCCTGATACAGCGAGAAGAGCATGGCTGAGGGAGCGACACCAAAGGTGACAACATCCGCCAGAGAGTCCAACTCCTTGCCTATTGGGGAACTTACATGCAAGAGGCGAGCCACCATGCCGTCGAAGAAATCGAACACGGCTCCACCCAGAATGGCGCACACTGCATAGGTGTAGAAAATATTATAGTCGGCGGCATAGAACGCCGCTGCCGTGGCATAGCAGCCGCAGATGAGGTTGCAGCAGGTAAGCGAGTTGGGAATGTGTTTTCTTATCATTGTTCAAGACGTGCTATAACGGTGATATTTCCCGTGGTCCTTTGCCCCAATTTCACACAAATCTTAGAGCCTAAAGGAAGGAAAATATCCACTCTGGAGCCGAACTTTATGAAGCCGAGATGCTCGTCAAGCTCGTAAGACTCGCCCTCTTGCAGATAGGTAATCACACGTCGCGCTACTGCTCCAGCTATCTGGCGCACCAGAATCTCTTCCCCCTCGGGGGTGGTGATTACAATAGTGCTGCGCTCGTTCTCTATACTTGCCTTGGGCAGCCAGGCACAGTGGTAGTTCCCATTGTGGTGGCGCACCAGCTTTACAGTGCCGTCGACAGGTATCCAGTTGGCATGCACGTCGAAGAGGCTCATGAATATGCTCACCATCAAGCGGCGGTCACGGAAATACTCGTTCTCGAAGACCTCCTCGATAACCACCACCTTGCCATCGGCAGGCGCGACAACCACTCCCTTCGTGTCCTCGGGATATGAGCGTAGAGGACAGCGGAAGAAATTGAGCATAGTGACATAAACCACGACGCTCACCGCCAGGACGGCAAACACAAGCACGTAGTTCCAGGGAGAGGCGAGACGGAAGACGTCGGTAACCGCCATCACTACCACATTGAGCAATATAAGCACGATGGCTCCCCAGGCAAGGATGTGGGTTCCCTCACGATGAAAACGAATCTTACGTAACTTCCTTAAGCGGTTTACCATCGCCGTAATGTCTAAAACAGGGGTCTGTGAGACCTTTTCTAATCATGATTAACAACTCACAAAGGTATGCAATTTATAATTGTATTCAAAATTTAACTGGCTAAATTATTTCATTTTGCTATTTTACGTGTACATTTTAAGGGTAGACTTGCAGAAACGGCAAACTTCCTGTAACTTTGAGGGAAGAAAAGCGAGAAGATCAGCACTTATGAGAGACTTCGTACATCTGCACGTCCACACCCAGTACTCCCTGCTCGACGGGCAGGCGTCTGTGCCAAAACTGGTGGATAAAGCTATTGCCGACGGCATGAAAGGCATGGCGGTCACCGACCATGGAAACATGTTCGGCATTAAAGAATTCTTCGACTACTGCGCCACAGTTAACCGCGGCAGACGGAAGCAGGGGCTGGAACCCTTCAAACCCATATTCGGCTGCGAGATGTACGTTTGTCCGCGCCGCAAGGAGGACAAGAACCACGAGCAGGGCGATGACGTGAGATACCACCTGATAGTGTTGGCTAAGAACGAGACGGGTTACCACAATCTGGTGAAACTGGTGAGCCGCTCGTGGACCGACGGATTCTACACCCGCCCGCGCACCGACCACCACGACCTTGAGCAGTTCCATGAAGGGCTGATAGTCTGCTCCGCCTGCATAGCCGGAGAGGTGCCCAGCCACATACTCAACGGAGATGTCGAGAAAGCGGAGGAAACCATCAAATGGTACAAAAGCGTGTTTGGCGACGATTACTATCTGGAGCTACAGCGCCACGAGGTGAAAGACCCGTCGCAGAGGGCGAACAGGGAAACCTTCCAGTTGCAACAGAAGGCAAATGAGGTGATAATAAGGCTGGCTCGCAAGTTGGGCGTGAAACTCATGTGCTCTAACGACGTGCATTTCGTTGACGAAGACAACGCCGAGGCTCACGACGTGCTTATCTGCCTGAGCACCGGGCGAGACCGCGACGACCCAAAGCGCATGCTATACAGCAAGCAGGAATGGTTCAAGACGCGTGCCGAGATGGAGGAGATATTCTCCGACATACCCGAAGCCATGGACACCACCTGCGAGATACTGGATAAGGTGGAGACTTACGACCTCGACTCCAACCCTATAATGCCTTTCTTCCCCATACCGGCAGAGTTTGGCACGGAGGAGGAGTGGAGACGGAAATTCACCGAGGAAGAGTTGCTGCACGAGTTCACAAGCGACGAGAACGGGCAGAACCCTCTGCCAAAGGACAAGGCGCTGGAGAAGATAGAGAAGCTCGGAGGCTTTGGTAAGCTCTACCGCATAAAACTGGAAGCCGACTATCTGGCAAAACTGTCGTACGAGGGAGCCGAGCGTCTCTATGGCAGTCCGCTGCCAAAGGAGGTGGACGAGCGCATTCGCTTTGAGCTGCATGTGATGAAAACCATGGGCTTTCCAGGCTACTTCCTGATAGTGCAGGACTTCATAAACGCCGCCCGCAAGGAGTTAGACGTGTGGGTCGGTCCTGGAAGAGGCTCGGCGGCAGGCAGTGTGGTGGCTTATTGTCTTGGCATCACACGGCTCAACCCGCTGAAATATGACCTCCTGTTCGAGCGCTTCCTTAACCCCGACCGCATCTCACTGCCCGATATTGACACCGACTTCGACGACGACGGGCGCGGGAAAGTGCTGCGCTGGGTGATGGACAAATATGGGCAGGAGAATTGCGCCCATATAATCACCTACTCCACAATGGCTACAAAGAACAGCATAAAGGACGTGTCGCGGGTGCTTAAATACCCTCTCGCAAAGACGAACGCCCTCTGCAAAGCCATACCCGACCGCTTGAGTCTTGGAGGCAAAGACCTGAAAATGAATCTCGAAAACGCCATACGCTGCACTCCAGAGCTGCAAATGGCGGAGGCCTCGACCGACGAGACTGAGGCTGACGTGATTAAATACGCGCGCATGCTGGAGGGAAACATACGAGGCACAGGCATTCATGCATGCGGATTTATCATCTGCCGCGACCCTATTTCCAGCCATGTGCCAGTCTCTACCGCTGACGACCCTGACTTCCCCGACCAGAAGACAACGGTCACACAGTACGACGGACACGTGATAGAAAGCACAGGACTCATAAAGATGGACTTCCTCGGGCTGAAAACTCTCTCGGAGCTTAAGGAGGCGTGCCGCATAATAAAGGAATCGAAGGGCGTGGACATAGACCCCAACCAGTTGCCTCTCGACGACGAGCTCACGTATCGCCTCTACCAAGAAGGGCGCACCGTGGGCACGTTCCAGTTCGAGTCGGCTGGCATGCGCATGTATCTGCGCGAGCTGCACCCCACGGTGTTCGAGGACCTCATAGCCATGAACGCCCTCTACCGCCCGGGTCCCATGGACTACATTCCCTCCTTTATCGCCCGCAAGAACGGACGTGAGGAGATAAAGTACGACATCCCCGTGATGGAGACTTACCTTAAAGATACTTACGGCATAACTGTGTATCAGGAGCAAGTGATGTTGCTCTCCCGACTGCTGGCTGGCTTTACCCGTGGCGAGAGCGACGCGTTGCGCAAGGCCATGGGAAAGAAGAAGAAGGACATTGTGGATGCCATGAAGCCCAAGTTCATAGCTGGAGGCACTGCCAAGGGGCATGACGCGCAGGTGCTGGAAAAGATTTGGGCAGACTGGGAGAAGTTCGCGAGCTATGCCTTCAACAAGTCTCACGCCGCCTGTTATTCGTGGGTAGCCTATCAAACGGCTTATCTGAAGGCTCACTATCCAGCCGAATTCATGGCGGCTCTGCTGACCCGCAGGAAAGACGACATAAAGGAAACCACAAAACTGTTGGAGGAGTGCCGTGCGATGAATCTGCAGGTGTTGGGTCCAGATATAAATGAATCGTCGCAAAACGCTTCCGTTAACCAACACGGGCAAATACGCTTCGGCCTTGCCGCCATAAAGGGATTGGGCGACTCTACCACCCAGGCAATAGTGAGCGAGCGAAAGGCTGGCGGTCCCTTCAGCGACATCTTCAACTTTGTGGAGCGCATTCCCCCCATGGCGCTAAAAAAGACAGGCATGGAAAACCTCGCCCTCAGCGGAGCTCTCGATTCGTTCGCCCCACAGATCAGGCGCGAGCAGTTCTTTGCCTCTAACGCCAAAGGCACGTCGTTTGTGGAAGTGCTGCTGCGCTACGGCAGTCAATATCAGAACGCCTTGCAACAGGCCCGTTTCTCGCTCTTCGGCATGGAGGCGGTGGCAATCCCTCATCCGCCAATTCCCGAGGCGGACGCATGGAGGGATTTGGAGAAGCTGAACAGGGAGAAAGAGCTGGTGGGCATATATCTTAGCGCTCACCCGCTGGACGAGTATTCTTTTATAATAAAGAAGATATGCAACCTCCAGGCTCAGCAGTTGGCTGACCTCAGCGGGCTGGACATGGAAATGGAGGTGAAGCTCGGAGGTATAGTCACGGCGGTGAAGCGTGGCACGAGCCAGAAGAACAACACTCCCTATGGCTTTGTCACCATCGAGGACTTCTCCGAGCGCCCTGGCGAGCTACGCCTCTTCGGTCAGGAGTGGACCAAGTGGGCAAACTATATGGAGACTGGCAACATGTTGCTTGTCACAGGGCGCATACAGTCACGCCACTTCTCTCCTGCCGAGAAGGAATTCCATATCACCCAGATAGATTTTCTGGCGGACGTGAAGGATAAGGTGGCAGAGAGCGTGACGCTGCAACTGCCACTACAGGATATCAACGAGGATATGGCGCTCACGCTCGCTGAGATAGCCCGCCAGAGTCCTGGTCATACGGCCTTGCTCATAGAGCTTATAGACCGTGACAACCAGAGCCACGTGCGCATGCGGGCAAAGCATAGCATCTCGCTGAGCCGCCAGTTCCTCGATTTCTTGGATAACAGACATCAACTAACTTATAAGATAAACTAAATACAATTATGGCAATGAATATCAACGATCAGAATTTTCAGGAGCTAATCAGTTCGGGCAAGCCTGCTGTTGTCGACTTTTGGGCTGTGTGGTGCGGTCCCTGCCGCCGCATGACCCCCATCATCGAGGAGCTGGCAGAGCAGTATGCCGGCAGGGTGAATATAGGTAAATGTAACGTTGACGAGAGCCAAAGCCTGGCTGCTCAGTTCGGCGTGATGAGCATTCCCACCGTGGTCTTCTTTAACGCCTCGGGGGAGGAGGTGAGCCGCATTGTGGGAGCGCAGAGTAAAGCGCGCGTTGAGGAAGAGATAAAGCAGCTGCTGAATTAACCGTTAGACAGTACCATGACAACATTTGAGGAAGATTTACTCCGCGACGCTGAGGATGATGCGCGCACCGTGGAATTTATAAAAAGCAGCTTGCCGCAGGACCTTAAGGACCACTTTACCGACGATGACCTTTACTATTTCATCGACGTGCTGGCGGAATATTACGCTGACTTGGCGGAGAAATCGCCAGACGGAGCAGTAGAGGTGGAGATAGATGTGGAGAAGGTTGCCGCCCACCTTTGCGCGGAAGCCAAGAAAGACGGTATCGGCAACTTCTCGCCTGAAGATGTCCGCTGGGTGGTTGACGCGGAACTTGACTATGGTGAACAGTGCTGCAAGTGAGAGCAAACGAGACCTGCAACGAGTGAGCGGAGAGACAGCTTGCTGGCTATGCCGAGCGAGTGCAGGGACAGCGAAGCTAACTCGTTCGATTTGCCGAGCGCAGCAACGGTGGAACTCTCAGCACAGCTAAATGGCAGAAGAGGGATAAGGAGTTTCTGTAATGTTTCGCAAGTGATTAAAGTTCGGAGCTACTACACGGGGGTAAGGGATGTCGTGACACAAACTGCTCTTTTTATCTACTACTCGCAACCTTGTGAAGGAGACTGGCAGACTTTAAGTTCCACTGTTGAACAGCCTTTTTGTAAATTTTCTGGTTGTCCAATTATTAATAAACAAAGAATCTCCGTACCAGCACACCGTGGTTACCGCACTGACGCGTGTGAATCAGTGCGGTAACCAATCCTTGTTCGCACACTAATCAGTGCTTGCTTGCGCGGTGATGATTATACATTTTTACATTCGCTCGTACCGCTTGCGAATCTCCTGAATGGTGTTGGCAGTGACGAGATTATATCACACACCCCTTACCACGCATATTGACTGCCCCTATGCATGAGGGACTAAATATGCTGTGGTAAGGGGTGCTATGAGGACTTGCGGGTAAGAAAAACTAAATGGGTAATGGCATATAACCCGCTTTCGCATGCGGCTTACGCCGTCGCACGCTACCCAATTGCTAACGTACCGCAACCGGCCCACACATGCGGACTACTCCTGTGCTGAAGTGCTGGGCTGAAGAGCGACGCTTGCAACCTCGTCCATGAAATCGCGGCAGGGCTTGAAGGACGGAATGTCGTGCGCCGGTACTATGATGGAAGTGTTTTTAGATATGTTGCGTGCGGTCTTCTCGGCCCTGCGCTTGAGTGCGAAGGTGCCAAAGCCTCGCAAATATATGTTCTCCTTCCTGACGAGCGAATCCTTGATAGTCTGCATCATTCCCTCTACTACAACCAGAGCAGTAGCCTGATCAACGCCTGTCTGCTTGGCAATCTCTTTCACTAATTCTACTTTTGTCATAATCTTTTTTACTATGTTAGTGTTATTTGCACGAAAATCAAGCGCAAATATATGCCATTTAAACGAAACTCCCAAATTTCTTGTTAAATGATTTCAGTCCTTTTATTACCTATTAACAATAGACACGTTCCCAAAAAGCGCTTAAGTAAGAAAAAACTCCCTTAAATTGAGGGAAATACGAGCCAAAATTGGTAACTTTGAGGCACAAGAAACCATAACATTAAATAATGGACTATGAAAAGCTATATCAATGACAAACTGGTGCTGACACTGTGTCTGACAGCCTGTTTGGGCTCCGCCTCGGCGCAGGAAGCCCTGTATCCGCAACACTTCGCCCTGAGCGAGGTGACACTGACGGACAGTCCATTCAAAACCGCAATGGACCTGAACATAGAACAACTGCTGGCTTACGACGTGGACCGGCTGCTAACACCTTACGTGCGACAGGCGGGACTCTCGGAAACCACCGACGAGACAAGCCCCTACTACAACTGGGAGACGCTTCACCCGAACTTTGAGAACTGGGCATGGAACCCCTCCTTCGCATTAGACGGACACGTGGGCGGGCATTACCTCTCCGCTATTTCCCTGGCAAGCGCAGCCTGCCACGACGAGGCGCTGAAGGCACAATTACTTGAGAGAGTGAACTATATGGTGAGCGTGCTGGCAGACTGCCAAGCAGCCTTCGCTGACAATACCGAGGGGCTGAAGGGCTACATAGGCGGACTGCCCGACAACTCTATATGGACAGAACTCTACAAAGGGAGCAACACGCAGTATAACAGCCGCTCTGCGTGGGTGCCCTTCTACGTGGTGCACAAGACAATGGCAGGATTGCGTGACGCTTACCTGTATGCCGGGAACGAGACGGCACTGACACTGCTGGAAGGCTTAGGCGACTGGGGCATAGAAGTGGTGGCGAAGATAGACGCCAGCGATATGGACAGCAAGCTGCTCTCGGTGGAGCACGGAGGAATAAACGAGATATACGCCGACCTCTATGCTCTGACTGGAGAGGCACGCTATCTGGAAGCCGCCAAGAAGTACTCCCACCAGGAGATGTTGAACGGAATGCAGACACTGAACACGACGTTCCTCGACTATAAACACGCCAATACGCAGGTACCCAAGTACTTAGGCTTTGAGCGCATAGCACAGGTTGACCCTGAAGCAACGGAATATCACACAGCGGCGCTGAACTTCTGGACTGACGTGGCAGAGAACCGCACCGTGGCAATAGGCGGCAACAGCGTGGACGAGCATTTCCTGGCGGCTGACCAGACGAGCAACTACATAAGCAACAGCAACGGACCAGAGACCTGCAACACGAATAATATGCTGAAACTGTCGGAGACACTCTTCGACGTGAGCCATGAGGCAGGATATGCCGACTTCTACGAGAACTCCTCACTGAACCATATACTCTCCACACAAGACCCCCTGACGGGCGGTTACGTGTACTTCACCCCGCTACGCCCGCAAAGCTACCGCATCTATTCCGTGGTGAACGAGGCCATGTGGTGCTGCGTGGGAACAGGTATGGAGAACCATAGCAAATATGGGCATTTCGCCTACACACACAGCGAAGACAATTCGACGTTGTGGGTTAACCTGTTCTTAGCCAGCAAGCTGGAAAGCGAGAACTTCGCGCTCACGCAGGAGACGAGCTTCCCCTACGGCCAGACTTCCACAATAACCGTGAACAAGGCTGGGACCTACACCATTGCAGTGCGCCACCCGGCATGGACAACGGTGGAATACAAGGTAACCGTGGGAGACGAGGACGTGACAGGCGATGTGGAGCAAGGCAAAGCCTCATACGTGTATATAAGCAGAGACTGGAACGAGGGCGACCAGGTGACAGTGAGCTTCCCGATGGAGCTCTCGCTCGATGTCTGCCCCAACTATAACGACTATGTGGCTTTGCGTTACGGCCCGACAGTGCTGGCAGCACGCACCACGAGCAACGACCCCGAGGCGGATGACTACGAGGAACTGACGGCACAATATGCCGGCACAGGACGCATGGACCACGCCCCAGGCAGCATGGAGACACTGATGAGTCTGGCTTCAGCCCCGATGCTGATAGGCGAGAGGAACGAGATATTGCAGCGCGTGACAGAGAAGAACCCGGAGGAACTTACTTTCAGCGTGGACGCTTCGCACGAGGGTAGCAAATGGGGAACGCTTGAGCTGGCTCCCTTCTACACAGTGCAGAACTCTCGCTATGTGGTTTACTGGAACCAACTGACGGAGGAGGAATACGCCAACAGCGACATGGCCGGGCAAGAGGCTGAGGAAATGGCACTGGAGGAGCGCACGCTTGACAAGGTGGCAACAGGCGAGCAGCAAGACGAGGCAGGGCACAACTGCGAGGCAAGCAGCGACTCGAGCACGGGAGTGTCGAGCGGAGAATACTACCGCGACGCGACAGCAAACGGCTACTTCCAATATGACCTCTCGCTGGCAGGGGCAACCTTGGACGACGACATAAGCGTGATGTTCCGCTTTAACATCTACGACGCAGGTCGCGTGGGACTTATCTACATAGACGGAGAACTGCTGCGCACAGTGACCATTCCCAGCTCAATGAGCGGGGCAGACCCCTTCTACAACGCTGAATATCTGATACCAGCGAGCATGCTTACCGACGAGGAAGGCAACTTGAAGACACAAGTGACAGTGCGCATGCAGGGCAGTGGCTCAGGCTATGCGCCAGGCGTTTATTATATACGTCTGCTGACTGGTTACGAGGGCAGGAAGGCTTATACCTTTCTCTGCACTGACTGGGTGACGGGTGACTCGGGAAGAGCCCAGCAGAGCAACTTCTCTTACGACGAGGATAACAACACTTTAACTGTCACTGCCTCTGGCACAAACAATATCTGCCTGAACCTGAGCAGTGACGGAATGGAGAAATACTACACTACCAACGAGCAGACGCTGCTGCTGGTGTGCGGCACTGACCTCTCGCTGGCGAGCGGCGACTCTTATCTCTGGTGGCTGAACGGTACTAACAAAAGCTCAAGCGTGGCACCGACTTACGCCTTGGAGACCAGCGAAGGGGGAGAACTGATAGTGTGGGACATAAGCCAAAGCAACCTCGACGACACAATGAAAGAATCGATTAATGATGTGACTGGTTCCACCATATTCGGACTTACCTCAACGGCAAGTACAGGGGCTTCTACCCTGTCGGACGTGGGCTTCTACTCCCCCGACGAGGCAGCTGACAAATATGAGGAACTGGCATTTCTCTCCACAGGAATAGCCCCAGTGCAGAGCGCCAGCGCCGACCAGCAGATGTATGACCTGCGAGGTGTGGCAGTGCCAACAGGACACGCCACGAAGGGCATATATATAGCAGACGGCAAGAAGGTGGTAAGGAAATAGTGACAGTCTCGCTTTTTTTTCGTACCTTTGGCGACTGTTATAAGGTATAAATATTTTAAGGAGGTAATAGATATGCTAACATTGAAGCTGATAACCGAAGAAACAGAGCGTGTTATCCGAGGCTTGGAAAAGAAGCATCTGCCCAACGCACGCGAGGCGGTGGAGGAAGTAATTAGTCTGGACCGACAGCGCCGACAGGCACAAAACGAACTGGACAACGCCCTCTCGCAAGGCAAAAAGATGGCAGCGCGGATAGGGGCACTGCTGAAGCAGGGTGACAAAGCCGGAGCCGAGGCGAAGAAACAAGAGGTGGCAAACTTGAAAGAGACCGCCAAAGAGTTGGAGGCGCGCAAGGCAGAGGCAGAGGCTGGGCTGGTGCAGAAGCTTTGCCAGATACCTAATATACCATACGACATAGTGCCAGAAGGCACGGGCGCAGAGGACAACCTGGTGGTGAAGAGCTCGCTGCGCGAATGCAAAGAGGGCGACACCGTGGGCAACTGGACCACTGTGCCAGAGAACAAAGGCGCGGTGATACCCCACTGGGAACTGGCACGCAAGTATAATCTCATAGACTTCGACCTCGGTGTGAAGATAACGGGAGCGGGCTTCCCCGTGTACCGTGGCTGGGGAGCGAAGCTGCAAAGGGCGCTGGTAAACTTCTTCCTCGACGAGGCAAGGGCAGCGGGTTATGAGGAGATAATGCCGCCTGCCGTGGTGAACGCCGCTTCGGGCTACGGCACTGGGCAGTTGCCCGACAAGGAGGGGCAGATGTATCACTGCGAGGTGGATGACCTTTACTTGATTCCCACAGCCGAAGTGCCAGTGACGAATATCTATAGAGACGTGATAATAGACGAACGTGACCTGCCGCTGAAGAACTGCGCCTACACCGAGTGTTTCCGACGCGAGGCTGGCTCATACGGCAAGGACGTGAGAGGGCTGAACAGGCTGCATGAGTTCAGCAAGGTGGAGATAGTGCGCATAGACACCCCCGAACACAGCGACGAGAGCCACAAGGAAATGCTGGCGCACGTGGAAGGTCTGTTGAAGAAGTTGGAACTGCCTTACAGAATATTGCGTGATAATAGACGAACGTGACCTGCCGCTGAAGAACTGCGCCTACACCGAGTGTTTCCGACGCGAGGCTGGCTCATACGGCAAGGACGTGAGAGGGCTGAACAGGCTGCATGAGTTCAGCAAGGTGGAGATAGTGCGCATAGACACCCCCGAACACAGCGACGAGAGCCACAAGGAAATGCTGGCGCACGTGGAAGGTCTGTTGAAGAAGTTGGAACTGCCTTACAGAATATTGCGCCTGTGTGGTGGAGACATGAGTTTCACCAGCTCAATCTGCTACGACTTCGAGGTGTACAGCGAGGCGCAAGGACGCTGGCTGGAGGTGAGCTCCGTGTCGAACTTCGACACTTATCAGGCAAACCGTCTGAAATGCCGCATACGCCGAACGGGCAGCAAGCAGACAGAACTGGCGCACACGCTGAACGGTAGCGCCCTGGCCCTGCCGCGCATAGTTGCCGCCCTGCTGGAGAACAACCAGTGCGAGGAAGGAATAAGACTGCCAAAGGCTTTGGTACCATACATGGGTTGTGAGATAATAAAATGATTGATTGATAGAAATGAACAAGATTGTTAGCAAGACGCAATTCAGCGAGAAGGTCTTCCAATTGGAGGTGGAGGCGCCACTCATTGCAAAGGCAAGGCGTGCGGGACACTTTGTGATAGTGCGCACCGACGAGAAGGGTGAGCGTGTGCCTCTGACCATAGCCGCCAGCGACCCCAAAAGGGGAACGATAACCCTGGTGGTGCAGACTGTGGGAGTGAGCACCAGCAAACTGTGCGCCATGGAACCGGGCGATTGCATTGCCGACGTGGTGGGTCCCTTGGGACGCGCCACACATATAGAGAACTATGGCACAGTGCTTTGCGCCAGCGGCGGAGTGGGTACGGCTCCCATGCTGCCGATAGCGCAAGCCCTTAAGGCAGCCGGCAATAGGGTGGTGAGCGTGATAGCGGGGCGAACGAAGGAACTGGTGATTCTGGAAGAGCAGATACGCGCCACCTCGGACGAGGTGATTATAATGACAGACGACGGGAGCTATGGTCGCAAGGGAGTGGTGACCGTGGGCATGGAGGACGTGATAAGCCACGAGAAGGTGGACAAGTGTTTTGCCATCGGTCCTGCCATAATGATGAAGTTCTGCTGCTTGCTGACTAAGAAATATAATATTCCGACGGATGTGTCGCTCAACACGATAATGGTGGATGGCACTGGCATGTGTGGAGCCTGCCGCGTTACAGTGGGTGGACGTACACGCTTCGTATGTGTGGACGGTCCCGAATTTGACGGTCACGAGGTGGATTTTAACGAGATGCTGCAAAGAGGAGGTGCTTTCCGTGCCCAAGAGGCGGAGGCGATGGAGGCTTATTTAGCTGCGGCAAAGGGCGAGGACACCAAGTGCGGGAAAGCCGCCCCCACGGCAGAGCAAGCACCACTTGCCAGCCCAGGTAAGATGGACACCACAACTCCCGTGAGTGAGCTGGTAGACCGCAACGCTGCATACAGGCAGGTGCTCCGCAAAAGTATGAAGGCAAAGGAGCGCACACAGATAAAGCGCTGTATGATGCCAGAACTGGACCCAGTCTATCGCGCCACTACTCGCACGGAAGAGGTGAATCAGGGACTTACGGCTGAACAAGCTGTGACTGAAGCCCACCGCTGCCTCGACTGTGCCAATCCGACTTGCATGCAGGGTTGCCCCGTGGGAGTGAATATACCTTCTTTTATAAAGGATATAGAGAGAGGAGAGTTCCTCGCAGCCGCAAGAGTGCTGAAGAGCACAAGTGCCCTGCCTGCCGTGTGCGGGCGTGTCTGTCCGCAAGAAAAGCAGTGCGAGTGCCAGTGCATACATGTGAAAATGGGAGAGGAGCCAGTTGCGATAGGTTACCTCGAGCGCTTCGCCGCCGACTACGAGCGTGAGTGCGGCTGCATGGCTTTACCTGATGTGGCACCAGCAAACGGAAAGAAGATAGCCGTGGTGGGCAGCGGTCCCAGCGGACTGAGCTTCGCGGGCGACATGGCTAAGTTAGGTTACGAGGTCACCGTATTTGAGGCTCTGCACGAGATAGGCGGCGTGCTTAAATATGGTATACCAGAGTTCCGACTGCCCAATCGCATAGTTGACGTGGAGATTGAGAACCTGACACGCATAGGGGTGAAGTTCGTGAAAGATTGCATTATAGGCAAGACCATTACTGTAAATGAGTTGGAGGAGCAGGGCTTCTCGGGCATCTTTGTGGGCAGTGGCGCGGGTTTGCCTAATTTCATGGGCATACCTGGCGAGAACAGCAACGGCGTAATGTCGAGCAATGAATATCTGACACGTGTGAACCTGATGGATGCCAGCAATCCTGAATATGCCACTCCCGTACTGCCAGGAAAGAATGTGATGGTGGTGGGAGGCGGAAACACCGCAATGGACAGTTGCCGCACAGCCAAGAGACTGGGAGCCGAGCGTGTGTTCATAGCTTACCGACGCAGCGAGAAGGAGATGCCGGCACGAGTGGAGGAGGTGAAGCACGCCAAGGAAGAGGGGATAGAGTTCCTTACTCTGCACAATCCCATTGAATATCATGCGGATGAGAAGGGCAATGTGACGGAGGTGGTGCTCCAAAAGATGGAATTGGGAGAGCCAGACGCCAGTGGTCGTCGCAGCCCTGTGCCCATACCAGGAGCCACGGTTACAATTCCCATCGACCAAGCAATAGTGGCAGTGGGCGTGAGCCCAAACCCGATAGTTCCCAACAGCATAGAGGGGCTGCAATTAGGCAGGAAGAACACGATAGTGGTGAGCGACCAGATGCAGACCAATATCCCTACAATATTCGCTGGGGGAGACATCGTGAGAGGTGGCGCAACAGTGATACTGGCAATGGGAGACGGACGCAGGGCAGCCACAGCCATGCATAAATATCTTGCCTCATGAAACACTTAATAAGTTTGTTCGTGGCGCTCGGCTTTGCGAGCACGTGCGCAGCGCAGACTGCCACCACAGCCGACCAGGCCATTGCCAACTATGACTTCCAGCGGGCGGAGTCACTGCTGAACGCGGAAATCACGAAGCTGCGCCGCAAGCGCCAGTCGACCGATTGGCAGGAGTCCCAG
>JAJPYT010000163.1 GCA_021204845.1 Prevotellaceae bacterium
GCTTGGAACATATATAAAGGAACAATTAAAAAAGTCTTCATTAGTAAGAAAAGAGACAATAATATAGGGGTTGAATGCCTTCATTTGACTATATACATTTATATTTTATTCAATTAGTTTTATGATTACATTATGACTGTCAGCAGGAAGGTATGTGTATGTCACCCGATCATCCAAACAGTATATTTTCCCTGGTGACTGAGCAGCGATAAATAAAACGCTGTATCCTCTACTCACCAAGTAGTTTGCTAATAGGCTTTCTACTCGTTCTGCCCCACCATCACTAAGACCATGAGCGATAAATCCAATTTTCAGCATTTCGGTTTTTCTTTTAAGTCATTATTTAAATGAAGCATTAAAACGCTTCTTCTACCTAAATATGTAGCGTCGACAGAAATCCACTTATTTTTTAAATCAACTCGAGGATTCAAGTCGCACCTATGATCATCAATCAAAAATGGATTGGCATATACGGAGAATAAATTTGTAATAGATATCACCTTTCGTATTGAGGATAAGTATCGGTTATAAAATCTATGCCATTTCCCAAGAATGTGGGATGTCCATCTTTTTCTAAACGTGATGTATTGATGACTTTTTTTGTCATGGCTAAATCGTATAAAATATACTTTGCATGATTTATTCCATTTATTACGTTTCATTACGAAAAGCATTTCTGAGATAGCTTTTCTATAAAAGATATGAGAAACTGGTTTGTTATTAATGGCTATGGCCTTATTTTCCATAATGTATATCTATCAAAAATGGTGTAACATTACGTGATATAATCACTCCAACCATTTTCTCCCGTTATCCTCAAACCAATCACCTATAGCCTCTTCCAACGTATAATGGAACTTGTAGCCAGAGCCGGCAAGTTTCTTTCCACTGATGTTGGTTGATATCATCAGCTTGCGGACACGGGCAGGGCAAATACCCATAGGAGCGCCCAACGCTCCCAGGACTGCTGCAACAGGCATCAACATCCATGATGGGATTAATGGGACGTGCCGTTTTATACCTGTCACACCTTTCATCGTTTTCACTATTTGTTCGATGGTAAAGGCGGGCTCAAACGTGCAATTGTAAAGTTCAACGCCTTCTTTTGAATTATCCAAGTACCAACATAAGAAACGCACGAGTTCCTTCACGTATATGCAAGCCTTGACGGTATCCTTGCGTCCGGGATAAATGAACTTCCCTTTCCGTATACCCCAATACAGGCGGGTGAAGTTGCCGTTCTCTCCTTTACCGAACACTACTCCCGGCCGTACTATCAAGAGCTTCCGATGGGATGAATCCTTCACTTGCCATGCGATGTGTATCTTTTCGGCCACCAACTTTGATATGCCGTAAGGTGTGTTGGGCGTTGGCAATGTATCTTCCGATTTCAACTCTTCCGCCGCACCATAAGGAGCGATGCTGCTGGTGAATACAATTCTCTTTATTCCATATCTCTCTGCGAACGCGCATACATTCTCCGCTCCCAGGATGTTCGTCTCAAAATAGGCGATGTCGGGATGGCCGGGCGTGCGGTGTACGGCGGCGAAGTTGAATATCACGTTGTCCTCGGTTGGAGTGAAAGGTAGCGACTCGATTGGCTTGCGGACATCGCAATGAATGTATGTTGAGTAAGACGGCTTTTCTTCCCCCCCCCTGTCAAATTACACCCTTTGGGGCTGGACCATCTGTCGCTTGCCTGTATGTCGAGATTATACACTTCACATTCGGGATGTGTCTCCTTCAACAACTTTGAGAGGTGTGTTCCTATGAAGCCGGAACCGCCTGTTATAATGTAATTCATAAACAAAAGCTTTTCTTATATTTCTTCCCGAAGAACTTGGCCATGATGAAGCCTATCACTTTCTTGTGGTAGTTGTTCTTCCCGAAATAGATGTAGCCGATTTCTTTGTATCTTAATCCGTTCTTTTCTATCCAGACATCAAGGAGACGCTCGCTTACCCTGCCGATCAGTCTTGCTTGGAAAGGATCCATGCCTTTCAAGTCATAACATGATTCCAACCTTTCCAAGATGGGGAACATCCATGTACAATAGCTGTCGAAGAGGTCACACTTCATGATGAACATGTTGAAAAAGTGTGCGCTCTTTCTGTCCATGGTTTTGTCGAAGAAGGGCAGGTATTCGGGACATGTTTCAGCTATGATATTCCGTGCATCGTCCAGATGCTTCCCGTCGAAAGTGTGGTCGTAGTGTGAATAGATTGTCTCTATATACAGCTTTCTCTTTTTAGGCAATATGATATCATTTGCCTTGCAAAGGGTTTCCGCCTCTTTTCCGGTCAGTATACTCTTCCAATCACCCCCTTTTCTTTTCAAACGGAAATGCCTGCGGTAATGTGCCAGCCCGATGTAGTCAGCTCTAAGGTTCTTCCATGCCCAGTACATCGCTGTAAGTTCACTGTAATAGGGGTTCTTGACAGAGATGTTCTTACCCTCGTTGTCGGGCTGGTACCCGAAGCCTTTGTCAGGATGCAACGCTTTGCCGACTTGTACGGGTAAGTATACATCGTCTTTAGGCATCTCACAAGCTTTGTGGGTTGCCACTAAAATTTTGATGTTCATATAGCGAGATTAGATACAGTATAAGGCTTTTAATG
>JAJPYT010000028.1 GCA_021204845.1 Prevotellaceae bacterium
ACACATCAACAACATACAAACTCCACAAACACATCCGCGCACCTACCCCTCACAAACCGACAATATACAAACTCAATAACCATATCCACAATACACCGTCGCCCACAAACGAACACAGACAAACAGGCCGGATCGAAGTAATACCTCCCGGTCCGGCCCGAACGGTTTTAGAATACCTGCCTCGATTCTAAAACGATATTTCAAAAAACATCGAGGAACGAATACGGATGACCGCCATCGCTACATTTTAGTTCTGCTTTAGCTCTGCTTCTTATATGTCAGGATGGCGACGGTGTTCGAAAGGACCGCGAAGCCGGCGAGCATCAGGAAATTGAAATGCAGGTCGGCGAAGGTGCTGCCCTTGAGGCAGATCGACCTCATCGACTCGATGAAGTAGCGCGTCGGCAGGGCGTAGGTGATGTACTGAGCCCAAGGCGTCATGGAGGAGATGCTCGTGAAGAGGCCGCTCATCAGCAGGAAGATCATCACGAAGAAGAACATCGTGAAAATCGCCTGCAGGATGGTGTCGGACACGTTCGAGACGATCATTCCGAAACCGGACATGAAAAGCAGGAACAGGACGGCGGCGACATAGATCTCGAAATAGCCCCCGTAGGCCCCGATACCGTAGACGAAATGCCCGATCAAAAGGGCCAGAGATAGGGAAACGAGGCCCATCAGGCCGTAGAGCACGACCTTCGCGAGGATGAACTCCAGCTTACTCACCGGAGAGACATTGATCTGCTCGATCGTCCCGTTGGACTTCTCAGTCACGATGTTCAGAGTCGGGATGAAGCCGCAGAGCAGGATCAGCACCATGGTCATCATAGCCGGCACCATGAACAGCCTGAAGTTCAGGTGCGGATTGTAGCGGTACTGGATCTGGATCGAGGCCGGGCTCGCCGCCGAAATGGCGGTTCCGGCCGCCTCCTGCAGCTCGGTCGTGAAGTCAGAAATGATATTGGACAGATAGCCCGTGCCCATCGTACCCTTCGTGTTGTTCACCGCGTTGGCCGACATGAACACGTCCACGTTCCGCCCGGCCATCAGGTCGCGCTCCATCCCGTCCGGAATCTCTATAATGACATCGCAGCGGCCAATGCTCAGCTGGTCAAGCGCGCCGGCGTAGGTGTCGCTGTAATCGGTCAGATGGAAATAGGTCGACTCCGAGATCTGGTCTATCAGCCTCGAAGAGAGGACCGAGCGGTCATGGTCCACAACCCCTAATTTCACGTTCTTCACCTCCATAGTGGACACGAGAGGCATCAGAAAGTTGATCACAATCGGCAGCATTATGGTCAGCGCCGGAAGAATCGGCGTTGCAAGAAACTGCTTCACCTCTTTGATGAATAGATATTTAAAAGCTGACATAACTACTCCAATCTGTCGTTAAACCTCTTTACAGCAACAAAGAATATCAGGAAAGTCATTCCCGCGAGGATCAGGATCTCCTTCATCGCGTAGCGCACGGCGAGGCCTTCGATCATGATCTTCTTGATCACGATGATGAACCACCGGGCGGGCACCACATTGGACACAACTCTGAAGAAGCCGGGCATGGAGTCGACCTCGAAGAGCATGCCGCTGAGCATCATCACCGGCACCATGAAGACCATCGCCGAGATCAGCACCGCCGTGATCTGCGAATCCACCATAGACGAGACGAGCAGCCCGATGCCGAGACCGAGCACAAGATAGAGCAGGGACACGACGATGACCCAGAACAGACTGCCTACCAGCGGGACCTGCAGCACGAAGAAGATCATCAGAAAAGTGATGAGAAGGATCACGCAGGATAGCACGAAGTAAGGGATCATCTTGGCCAGCACGATGGCGATCGGCTTCACAGGAGAGACCAGCAGCACCTCCATCGTCCCGACCTCCTTCTCCTTCACGATGGAGACCGAGGTCATCAGCGCGCAGATCAGCAGCAGGATCATGCCGAGGATGCCCGGCACGAAGTTGTACGCGCTGCGCAGCTGCGGGTTATAGAGCATCCTCACATTCGGGATGATCGTCCCGACCCGCTGCACTGCGCTGACAGCCGAAGCCGAGCCAAGACCGGCCGCACCGCCGACCGCCTGAGCCGAAGCTCCTGCCGCCACAGGAGTCACCGACACAGTGCCCGCCGAGACGAACTTCTCCATCAGATAGTCTTGTATGATTCCGCTCAGGTACATCGACTCGGTCGAGGCGTTGTTCGGATTGGACGCGTCCATGATGAGCGACACCTCGGCGCCGTCCCCGATCTGCACCTTGCGCCCGAACTCCGGCCCGAAGCTCAGCACCGCGTCCACCTTGTTCTGACGGATCGCGTCATCGATTTGCTGCTCCGACGTAAACCTCTCACGCACAGTGAAATACTTGCTTTGGTCGATCTTCGTCACCATATCAGTGATGAACGCGTCATCCTCGGCGATCATCACACCCACATTCACATTGCGGATCTCCGTCGAGATGGCGAACCCGAAGAGCAGGATCAACGCGATCGGCAGCGCGACGAGCATCATCAGCGTCCGCCCGTCCCTCAGAATGTGGTTGAATTCCTTTATGACAAATGCCTTAAACATATTCT
>JAJPYT010000145.1 GCA_021204845.1 Prevotellaceae bacterium
CTATAGAATTGCGCTATATACCCTCTGGCCTGATCCCGGGCGCCGCCATCACAGTCATCGCAGCAGGTGCCTGTATCGCCTGGGGGGCGGTATCCAGAAGGCGCAGAAGATCTGCCGACATGCTCACTGACCAAAGCTAGTACATCGTTCTCTTGTTAACTAGTCTAGTTCTGATACCTCTCGACTTTGACTGCTTCCGTTACGTCGATATCGTCCAAATCATATTTCCAATGGAAGACCACCGGTTCCTCGTTCACCTCACGGAAATACTGGTAAATGCGCTGGTACAGTTCATCTACCGTCTTGACTCTTATGCCTCGTAGCATCTGCTTGGTCATCTTGCTGCAGGATCCCTCTATCATGTTCAGCCATGAGCCATGTTTTGGCGTGAACACGAACTCGAACCGACCAGGGACTGATTCCAGATAGGCCTTGGTCTGAGTGGATGTGTGCACGCTCAGGTTGTCTAGGACCAGTCTTATGATATGTCCTCGAGGATACTTCTCATCTAAGATCTGCAGGAATTGGATGTAGTCTGCACTATTGTGCGTTTTGCTCACTAACGGGATCGCTTCACCGGTCTGCAGGTCAATGCCCGCCAACAACGATATGACACCTAACCGCTTGTACTCATAGTCGCGCTGGACCGTGCCGTGCTCTTTGGTCGGCCTGCGATCCTCAGCAGTGTTGGATATCGCTTGTATCCCCGGCTTTTCATCAAAGGAAAGCACATGGATGGGGTGCCCTTCGTCATTAAGCAACTGACCATGCTGGTCACGTTCGTACTGTAACTGCTTGTATACAAGCAACACGTTGTGCATCTTGGCGTCAAGATCCGGGTCACGTTTCTCGCAGTAATACCTGACCCTATGCGGCTTGATGTCTTCTTCCTCCAAGATGCGAAAGACCTTGCTCTTACTGACTCTCGCAAGATTTGGATGACCTTCCTTCGTAGCGTTCGACCGAATATGAGACGCTAACTTATCATACGTCCACAATTCCGCTGCATAGCCGAAGTCAGTAGGCTTCTGACAGGCGATATTGATGACCCAAGTTTTATCGTGATCAGTGATCACGGCTTTCCTGCCCCGTCCGGATGCATCTGCAAGCGCATTCTTAATGCCGCCTTCAGTGTACTTCTTTACGCAGAGCTCAACGCTGTTGCGGTTGACGCCGACTTCCGTTGCAATACTATCTAATGTATGCCCTTGAGCTCTCAAAAGCAGGATCTTCGCTCTGGTGACCTCCTGCACCTGTGAGGTACGCGCTCTAGTCACCTTTTCGAGGCGCTCTGTGTCCTCAGGTGTCAAATCGATACTCCTAGACCGTGTAGCCTTGGTGTTTATTGCAATATCATTATCCACGGTAACACCCTCCTTACCCATTGTGGTAAGGATAGTATACCACAGATCCTGATATTTTACCAGTTATTTAGAGACCGTTGTACTAGCCTCAAGGACCTACCGCAGGTCGACCATCACGCTTCGTGAAACATGGTGTACAGCTTCTGCCGATCATCGTCGTTCAGACCCGTGAGATCGATCGCTTGTTCCACGGAACAGCCAAGCTGAGTAATGAGGCTCTTTATCGCATCATACAGACCATTGACCCGTTTGTCTTCAGCAGCCTCCTGGTCGAGCCGTCTGGCTTCCTCTGCAGCCTCCCGGTCGAGCCGTCTGGCTTCCTCAACAGCCTTCTCACTTGCTTCGTCGATCATGTCTTGGACAGCTTTGCACATGTCTAGTGTCCCCCCTTTTTTAGGCTCTTTGAGCCCCATATTGGCACAAACATTCAACACACGGACTTCGTCCCGCTGAAGATGGTTGAACCTCTCATCGCTGGCCATTATCTCTGCCAGTTTTTCCTTATCATTCGCATACTTGATGACCTTCAAAGTCAAGTCCAATCTTGACTTGAAAGTGTCGAGATCTTCATCCGACAGTTCTGCCGGGTCGATCAAGATCATCTTATAGTCCGGGATGAGTGCTGAGATCTCCTTAGGGATCTCCTGGAACATATCATGTACGCTGCGGGGACCATCCCACTTCTCTGTCCCCATATATAAGACCACCGTGATCGTAGGGGTCAGACGATCTTCCTTCGTGAATTGGGATAGGAACTCATCGCTGATCTCCCTTCGGCTCTTCTTCCGTTCCTGCTCAGGTCCTGGCTCGTTCGGCTCATCCTCCTGTGCATCCCGCGCCGCGATCGCTGCCTCTGCGCGCTCTTTACCCTTCTTCTTCGCCTCGGCGACATACGAGATCCCATCATACCTCATGCAGCGGATGGGCATCGTATAATCGATATAATTCTGGATCTCAATGGCCAGCGTCAGTTTGCATATCGGTCCTTCCTGACCTTGGGGGGCATAGTATCGCACAAGATCCCTTTCGAGCTCAGAAGTACGGATACTAGACTTCGAGACCCCGCCTTGGACGTCGTCGATGCGACCATCCTTCTCGCTCAGTTCCCAAGGCTGAATGATCTGCTCACCTTGGAATAAGATGAAGTTGAAAAGATCGGCGTAGAGCACATTATTATCC
>JAJPYT010000025.1 GCA_021204845.1 Prevotellaceae bacterium
GGTTTCTTTCTCGCCGGGCCTTACCTTGCGGATGCGTGTCTCGTAGCCCACGTGAGAGACTTGGAGCGTGTAAGCTTCCCCGTCGTCGGGCAGCTTCAAGCGGAAGTGTCCCCGCTGGTCTGTGGTCGTGCCGATGGCGGGTCGCTCTTTCACCGTGACGGTGGCACCCGGTAGCGGCGCTTTCCCGTCGTCGGTCACCATGCCCGTGACAAGGCGTTGGGCCATGGCCGGCGTGGCGGTCGCCAAGAGGCATCCCACTATCAAACAGATGTTCATGAAGAGGTTTCGCATGTAGGCCATGGGTTAAGGGAGTTCAAAAGGATAGAGGTAATCGATGGTGAGGTAGCCCTTCACGCCCAGCGTGTTGGTGTAGTTGGAGAGTCTCAGCGCTACCGTCGTTCCGTCTTTCAGCTTCACCAAATACACTTTATAAGAGGGGGTATAAGTGGGCGGCATACTCGTTAAGTCCACGTTTATCCATTTGGAAAGCTCGGCGTTGTAATAGGAGTCGGCGTAGCCGAAGATGCCGCTCATCATCTGCGACATGTCTATGATGATTTGCTCGGTGGTCCAGATGTCTTCCACATACGTGCCTGTGGGCATGGCGGTGGCGGCCGCCAATTCGTCCAAGTCGGTGTAGTCTGTCTCGAGCACGGAACCGCCGTTGGTGCGGGCGTCCCAGCGGTGGATGGCGATGTCCCACTCTTCGGGGTCGGTGAAAGAGCCGTCGGTGGCGATGGGGATGGTGTCGAGCGTGAGCGTGTGGAAATCGACGGTTATCCACTGCGTGTAACTGGTGGCGTCGATGTAGACGGAGTGTTCGCCCATGCCCGTCTCCTGCTCTTCGGTGCCCGTGTCATAGATGCCGCCGAGTATGCCCTCGCAGGCTGTCAGCAAGAGCGGCAGCAACAAGAGCGGTACCCGCATGAGCGGCACCCCGGGGAGCGTCGCTCTGTAATGCAGGTTATGGCGTGTCCGTATCATGGTGCGGACGTTCAGTTGGCCGAGGTGAATACGCAGGCGATGTTCAGGCCCATGGCCGCCATGGTGACGGGGGTACAGGTGTAGTTCAAGGTCAATAGACCGTCGGCATCAATCTTGCCGTCCGACAAGGTACCTGACCACGCCACACCGCCCGCATCGGTCACGTCGATGGCGGTTTCTCCCAAGCTGTAGCCGTCAGCGTCGGCGGTGACCGGCACGCCCGTTATCGTCATCTCCGAGAAGGCCATGCTGAAGGGAATGCCGCTCTGGGCATCGGCATCGAAGACGGTGGCTTCGGGTATGGTGATGCTGACGGTCTTGCCGTTCTCGTCGGCCCGTAGCTTCACTGTCAACGACACTTCTGAACTGGCCGACATGATGCCGCTGACACTCACGTCAAGCAGCCCCGTATAGTCGCTCTCCACGAGTGCCGCAGGGGTGATGTCGCCCGTGGTGAAGGTGATGGTGGTGCCGCCCATCATGGCGGGAACGGAGACGGTGAGGGATGCGCCTATGGACGATACCGTGCCGCCGATGGTACAGTTATAGGTGGATTCCACGCCTGAATGGCCGGTAAGCGTGCCTGTGCCGGCAGTCTCGGCAATGACTATCGAGCCGTTGGCCGATACCGCTGCACCGCTTACGGTGTAGCTGCCCCACGTGCCGGATGTGAGCGTGACGTTGACCGTGGAGTCGCCCGCATCGGTTATCTCTACCGTGGCGTCTTCATTACCCATGTTGTAGTCTATGTAGGCGAAGGTGGCGGTGGTGTATCCTTCAAAGGAACCGGCTGCCATCGCGCCCCAATCCAAGGTGCCGGGATGCAGCGTGATGGTGGTGCCGCCCATGACCTGTACGCTGGAGATGGTGATGGTATAGTCGCGCAAGTCGACATCGGTGGTGCCGCTTGCCGTGCAAGCGTAGGTGGTGTCGCCCATGACGCCGCTGCCTTCGCCGCTGAAGGTATACCCGCCCTGCGTCGTAGTAACGGAAGTGAGCGTGATGGTGTAGGTGCCCCAACGCTCATTTGTATAAGAGAGGGTATAGGTGGTGTCTTGGTTCTTGGAGATGGTCATGGACTGGTCGGAGTAGTAATAGCCGGTGAAGTAGGCCGATTCCACCGATGTATATCCTTGGTAAGTGCCTTTAACGGCGTCGGCATCGATTACGTCGATTACAATCTCATTGCCGTTCCCGTTATCGTCGTCCGAGCAGGCGGTCAATGTCGTCAAGGCGTAAAGCGCCGTGGCCGACAGAAAGAAAAAGCTTTTAAAGTTCATCGTATATCAGTTCGTTTAGATTGTTATTCCGCTTGCAAAAATAGGCTAACTGTTTTGAATATGCAATACCCGATGGAAGTGATTTGCATCTATTCGTGTAGACGAGCGTCGGTTTTGTAAGGATGAAACAAATGGTTCCGGGCCGTATAATGCATGACAATCAGACATTTTTTAGAAAAAACCACAAATATATTTTCCGAAGCCACGGAAAAGCTATAAATTTGCAAACCAAAAAATTAGGAAACACAGTAGTAAT
>JAJPYT010000141.1 GCA_021204845.1 Prevotellaceae bacterium
GTCACTGGCACGTCGCCCGGCTGCATGGGAACGAGTTCCTTGTGCGCCTCGAAGTCGTAATCCTCTGGCAACACCTTGGCGCGCACCAGCTCCTGTTGCAGGATGTCCACAAAGTCCAGAAGGTTCTCTGGCTGGTTGTTGCCTATGTTGTAAACCTTATATGGCGGAATGGGGAGTCCGTCCTCTCCGTTCCGTCTCTCAGGCGCATGACGCATCACACGCGTCATGCCCTCCACTATGTCGTCCACGTAAGTGAAGTCGCGCTTGCAGTTCCCGTAGTTGAATATCTTTATGGTCTTCCCCTCACGCAGCTTGTCAGTGAAGCCGAAGTAAGCCATGTCGGGGCGGCCGGCGGGGCCGTAGACAGTGAAGAAGCGCAGCCCCGTGCTTGGTATGTTATAGAGCTTGGAATAGGCGTGCGCCATCAGCTCGTTGCTCTTCTTCGTGGCGGCATAAAGGCTCACGGGGTTATCCACCTTGTCGTCAGTGGAATAAGGCACCTTCTTGTTCGAGCCGTACACGCTGCTGGAGCTCGCGTAGACCAGATGCTCCACTCCAGTCTCTCCTCCGTCGTAGCTGTGGCGGCACGCCTCCAGAATATTGTAGAAGCCTATCAGGTTGCTTTGCACGTATGCGTCGGGGTTGGTTATGCTATACCGCACTCCCGCCTGTGCCGCCAGGTTCACCACTATCCGGGGCTTCCACTCGCCGAACAAGTCCACTATTGTCTGCTTGTCCGCTATATCTCCTCTCACGAATGTGAAGCCCCCATACGCCCGCAGATTCCTAAGCCGCTCCTCCTTTATGCGCACGTCATAATAATCATTCATGTTGTCTATTCCCAAGACCTTCACATCTCTCACCTCCCCGCACAGTCTCCTGGCAAGGTTCGAGCCTATGAAACCCGCGGCTCCAGTGACAACAATTGTTTTCCCCTCAAGTTTAATGTTATCGCTTTCCATTTCTCCAGATAATGTTGTTTTTATACCGTTTTTTTCTTTTCCCCCTCTACTCGCAAGTCAGCGCACAAACTAAGCTTGGTCGGCGCACAAACAAGCCTGAGTTACCGCACGAACCCAAGGGAGTTGACGCACTGATTCTCGCAGAACGATGCATAGATTCTCCATTTTGACACGCCCTCCACAAGGATTCCTATCTTTTATATTCCTCTAAATATCTGCGGGCAGTCACGGACACGTCGTAAGTGTCAACAACATGCGCCCTTCCCCGCTCGGCCTTGGCCAAAGCCTCAGAGTAATTATCCAGGATATACGAGATTCGGTCAGCGAGGGCATCCACGCTGCCATTCCCGAATGTCCACCCGTAAGTGTCGTCGCGGCAAACTTCAGCCGGACCCTGCCCCGAAGACACCAAGACCGGCACTCTCGCCGCCATGGCCTCGGCGACTGTGAGCCCGAAGCCCTCGTAGCGGGAAGGCTGCACAAACAGGTCATAGTCACACAGATGCTCCGCTATGTATGACTGCGGCCGTTTTCCCAAGAAGCGCGCCCTGTCGGAAACGCCCAGCCCGAAGGCTAACGCTTTCAGATATTCCATACTACTGCCCTCACCTATAAAATCCACGGAAACCTTGCCGCCAGGCAACTTCGCCACTGCCCGAATAAGAAGGTCCTGCCCTTTCTTCTCATGCTCAAGACGGCTCACCTGCACAATCCTGAAGGTGTCCGCCGGCAAGCAGGGATTACGCCGCCTAAAGTTTCCCGTGATGATGCCGTTACTCACCACAACGCTGTCCACCCCGTATTTCTCCAGCAGCTCATCGTGCACCGCCTGGCTTATGGCAAACACCTTGGGAACTTTGTCTATCAATGAGACGTTGCCCGAATGGCGGATTGCCGTCCATAGTGGAATCTTTCCAAGCAGCCCCTCACGCCTTACCGTCCCCGACGGTAAGGCGTGTAGCGTGGAACACGCTACACGACTTAGCTCCTTGCGGAGCAAGAAGCCGTAAAACAGGCTCCCATGCAGATGAATCACATCAGGCCTTATCTTCAGCAAAGTCCTGTTCAACCTCAGCAGAAATGCGGGGCTGCGTGATTTCAGTTTCCGCCCCATACCCATAAGCTTCACATTGCCGGCAAGTTCCAAAGTAACAGCCCGCTCGTACTCCTCGTTTATGAGCATCACTGTCACATCATTCCCGGCTTTTGCCTGCTCGTTGGCGATGTTCACCAACATAGTCTGAACGCCGCCATAAGTCAGCGACCAAAACACGTGTGCGATTTTCATTTGTTGTTTCCATTTTCCCTCGCGTCGCAGTGCCTTGGCCAGCCATATCTTATCAATAACTTCTAACCAGGGCTGTCAGCGATGAGGTAATCTATCAGGGCGTCCAAGTCCCTGTCTTGTCTCTCCTTTATTGTTAAGTATCGTTCGTAGCCTCTCCTCGCGTACTCCTCACGCACCTGTGGGAGCGTCATCATCAGTATGCGGTTCATTATCTCCTCCACGGAGAAGGGGTTGAAGAACAACGCCCCGC
>JAJPYT010000171.1 GCA_021204845.1 Prevotellaceae bacterium
CGGCCCAGAAAGGGATGGGGGCGAGAAATGGCAGTGAGACCCGTGTTTATCGTGGGTGGGGGAAGGATTGCGACATTGCGAAGAAGTGTTTCTACATGCAAATAAGGAAGAGACTCTTTCGCGAGACTATGAGAGGCCTGAGAGATTATATTTTGAGATGGAAGCGAAACTTACATATACAGTGGTAATTAATATTCTGGCGTTCATTGTGTACGCCTACGACAAGCATCGTGCCCGCAGGCGGCTGGGCAGGGTGAGCGAGCATCTCATGCTGTTGCTGGCGCTCGTGGGAGGGAGCGTTGGCGCATATTTGGCGATGAGAGTCTGTCACAACAAGATGCATACTCTCAAGTTCCGTATTCTGGTTCCCGTGTTCTTCGGGATGCAGATAATAGCCGTGCTGATATTATATTGACGTGAATAGCATAAGAAGAGATATAAGCCGACAACCTATGCGCGGCGCACAGGCAGTGAGGCGCTACGGGAGGAAAAGTGCCGAAGGTACTCCAGCCATTTCCGCTCACTGGGGATGTGGATGTAGAGTATGCCGCTTTTCCCCGTTGTTTACAAGAAGCGGCAAGTCCTCGGTGTCATTTAGCCACGGATTCGAGCCAGGAGGTTCCTTCGGACACTTTCATCCCGCAGCTCCTATTGTCTTATTTAACTCATATCAACATTCTATCCAGAAGTCTTGCCAGTCAGAGATGTGGGTATCTGACGAGCGGGCGATGCCAGTCCCGGCGGTTCTTTGTTTCCGCCGGGCTGGCTTAATCGGGACTATGCGCGTTTAGCGTCCAAGGGGCTTACTTTTTCCTGTTATTCTTTGTATGTTTGCGGTGAGCTATGCAAGGGTATGTCTCCTTGCACGGCACAGGGCGTAAGCGCCTCACTGAGGAATAAGCTGGAACGCAGTAGTGCTAACAGTGGAACGTCGGCAGGAAAACAGCGGAAAGCCTATGCAATAACAGTGGAATATTACCAGGTCTTCGCCATGTTATAATGGAGGAGTTTCTAACCTGTCGTCTCAGTCAAAGGGTTACAGATAGCAGGAATGTGAAGCGACAAGGTTAGCTATGCCAGGAGGGGCTCTATACGGAAAAAGAATGGCTCATATTTGCTTTTTGCCCTCACAAGCAGTATCTTTGCCGCTACAAACAATGAGAGGGTATGGAGATAACTGACAGAATAGCCAGTCATGTGGCAGAGGCTATAAAGGAGTTGTACGGACAAGAGGTGGCGGCAGCGACGCTGCAACTGCAGGAGACGAGACCCGAGTTTGAGGGCAACCTGACACTCGTGGTATTCCCGCTGCTGAGAATCAGTCACAAGAAGCCTGAGGACACAGCACGGGATATAGGCGAACGCCTGCTTGCCAAGGCCGGAGGCACTGTGGAAAGGTACAATGTGGTGAAGGGCTTCCTTAATATTTCCCTGACAGTGAAGGAATGGACGGGCATGCTGGAGAGCATACTGAGGAACCCCACATACGGATTCACTCCTGTGAGGGAGGGAGCGCCGCTGGTGATGATAGAGTATTCGAGCCCCAACACCAACAAGCCCCTGCACTTGGGCCATGTGCGCAATAACCTGCTGGGGTGGGCTCTCGCCAAAGTGATGGAGGCGAACGGCAACCGTGTGGTGAAGACCAACATAGTGAATGACCGCGGCATACACATCTGCAAGAGCATGCTGGCATGGCAGAAATATGGTAACGGGGAAACACCAGAGACGAGCGGCAAGAAAGGAGACCACTTGATAGGCGACTACTACGTGGCGTTCGACAAGCACTACCGCCAACAGGTGAAGGAACTGACTGAGCAAGGGATGGACGAGGAGACCGCCAAACAGGAAGCCCCCCTGATACGCGAGGCACACGAGATGCTGGTGAAGTGGGAGCAGGGCGACCCCGAGGTGAGAGCGTTGTGGAGCACCATGAACCAATGGGTGTATGCCGGCTTCGACGAGACGTACAAGGCATTGGGCGTGAGCTTCGACAAGATATACTACGAGAGCGAGACATACTTGGAGGGCAAGAAAAAGGTGCTGGAAGGGCTGGAGAAAGGACTCTTCTACCGCCGCGAGGACGGCAGCGTGTGGGCAGACCTGAGCGGCGAGGGGCTGGACGAGAAACTGCTGTTGCGCGCCGACGGCACCTCGGTGTACATGACGCAGGACATTGGCACGGCTAAGCTGCGCTACGAGGATTACCCCATAGACAAGATGATATATGTGGTGGGCAACGAGCAGAACTACCACTTCCAGGTGCTGAGCATACTGCTCGACAAGTTAGGCTTCCAATGGGGCAAGGACTTGGTGCACTTCTCATACGGCATGGTGGAACTGCCCAATGGCAAGATGAAGAGCCGCGAAGGGACGGTGGTGGACGCCGACGACCTGATAGCCACCATGATAGAAGACGCGCGCCAGATAAGCGCCGACAAGGTGAACCGCCTTGAGAACATAAGCGAGGAGGAGGCAAGCGAGATAGCCCGCATAGTGGGCATGGGAGCGCTTAAGTACTTCATACTGAAAGTGGACGCGCGGAAGAACATGCTCTTCAACCCGGAGGAATCCATCGACTTCAACGGGAACACGGGGCCCTTCATATTATATACGTACGCACGCATACGCAGCATATTGCGCAAGGCGGAGGAGCAGGGCATAGCCATACCCGAGACGCTACCAGTGCCTGAGGCGCTTAGCGACAAGGAGATAAGCCTGATACAGCACGTGGCAGGCTTCGGCAGCGTGATAAGGCAGGCAGGCAGCGACTACAATCCGTCGTGCATAGCCAACTACTGCTATGAGCTGGTGAAGGAGTACAACCAGTTCTACCACGACTTCAGCGTACTGCACGAGACGGACGAAAAGAAGCGTACCGTGCGGCTGGCCCTGTCGGCAGCCGTGGGGCAGACCGTAAAGAACGGCATGGGAGTGTTGGGCATAGAGGTGCCGGAGAGAATGTGAGGCTCATGGACAGCAAGGTGAATGAAGTGTGGTGCGTGGACGCCGGCTGCTCGGGCAACCCGGGACCCATGGAATACCAGTGCATAAGCATGCCCACGGGGAAGAGGGTGTTCCACTTCGGTCCCATACAGGGAACCAACAACATAGGGGAGTTCCTCGCCATAGTGCACGCCATGGCGCTGATGCAGCGCAAGGGGCTGGCACTGCCCATATACAGCGACAGCCACACGGCTCTCACATGGGTGCGCACAGGCAGGGCTAAGACTTCGCTGCAATACTCGCCAGAGACAGCCAAGGCGCTGGAACTCACGGCAAGGGCAGAGACTTGGCTAAGACAGAACACCTTCAGGGTACCCATAAAGAAATGGGACACAGAACGCTGGGGAGAGATACCAGCAGACTTCGGACGGAAAGCCGGCAAGCCATCGCCACAGGAGAAGAAATAAGACCTCATACCCTAACACACACGCCATAGAGACATGAAGCACAAGAAACTAATCATCGACCTGCTCCGCCCATACAAGTGGTACATGGCTGGCACCTTAGGAATGAACGTGGTGGCGGCCTTCTTCAATGTCTTCTCCTTCACCGTGCTGTTGCCCATACTGCAAATACTCTTCCATGTCAATTCCGAGCATTATTCCTTTATAGAGTGGGGCACAGGGGGGATAAGAGACTTCGTGGACGTGGCTAAGAACAACGGGTACTACTACAGCCAGCAGCTCATCGACCTCTACGGACCGCCCACCACGCTGCTCCTTCTGGGGCTTATGCTCTCGTTCCTCACGTTCCTGAAGACCGCCACCTACTTCCTGGGCAGCGCCCTGCTCATGCCATTGCGCACCGGCGTCGTGCGCGATATACGCAGCCGCATCTACGACAAGATACTCCATCTCCCGCTGAGCTTCTTCTCAGAGGAGCGCAAGGGCGATATCCTCACCCGCGTCACCACCGACGTGAACGAGATAGACCTCTCCATAACCTCGTCGCTCGACATGATAGTGAAGAACCCCATCTTCATCATAGCGTACTTCTTCACGCTGGTGGTAATATCCTGGAAGCTCACCCTCTTCACCATACTGGTGGTGCCGGCCATGGCGTGGGGCATAGGCACCATAGGCAAGAAGCTGAAGTCGAAGTCCCTAATAATGATGCAGAAGCTCTCGGACAGTGTGTCGCAGGTGGAGGAGACCCTGGGCGGCCTGCGCATAGTGAAAGCGTTCATAGCAGAGCGCATGATGAGGCAGCGTTTCGAGCGCACCAACAATGAGTACCGCCGCCTCGCCAACAAGGTGGCCATCCGCCAGAGCGCCGCGCACCCTGTGAGCGAGTTCCTCGGTACGGTGATGATAGTGATTGTGCTGTGGTTCGGGGGAATACTCATCTTTAGGGGAACTGGCACCATCGACGCTAACCTCTTCATCTTCTACCTCGTTATCCTCTACACCCTGCTGCAACCTATCAAGGACCTCTCCAAGGCCACATACGCCATACAGAAAGGTATGGCTTCTCTGGAGCGTATATGCATGATACTTGACGCTGAGAACAATATCCTGGAAGCGCCGGAGCCGATAACGGTAAAGGGGCTGGAGAGGGAAATCAGTTTCTCCCACGTGTCATTCAGCTACAACGGCAACACTGAGGTACTGCACGACATAAACCTCTCCATACCCAAGGGGCACACCATAGCCCTCGTGGGGCAGTCGGGGGCAGGGAAGAGCACGCTGGTGGACCTCATCCCCAGGTTCCACGACATCACCGGCGGCTCTATCATGATAGACGGACAGGACATACGCCTCCTCTCCATAAAGAGCCTGCGCTCGCTCATAGGGGCGGTGCATCAGGAGTCCGTGCTCTTCAACGATACCATACGGGCTAACATAGCCTTTGGCATGCCCGACGCGTCAGAGGAGCGAATAGTGGAGGCGGCACGCATAGCCAACGCCCACGACTTCATAATGGAGACGGAGCACGGCTACGATACCATGGTGGGCGACCGCGGCGGCAAGCTATCGGGCGGACAGCGCCAACGTATATCCATAGCCCGCGCCATTCTGAAGAACCCTCCTATACTCATTCTCGACGAGGCTACCTCAGCGCTCGACACCGAGAGCGAGCGCCTTGTGCAGGAGGCTCTCGACCGCCTTATGACCTCGCGCACCACCATAGCTATAGCCCACCGCCTTAGCACCGTGAAGAGTGCCGACGAGATATGCGTTATGCACCAGGGGCGGATAGTGGAACGTGGCACTCACGAAGAGCTGCTTGCCCTTGGCGGACACTACAAGCATCTCTACGACCTGCAACAACTCTGACCCCCTAATCCCCCACCACACAAGCATGAAAGCCCCCACACGCCGTCAGCGCCTCTTCCTTCCCTTCTGTCTGATAGCCCTGCTCCTTCTCTTTGGCGCGGGCCGCTTGGGTTTCATTCTATACAACTCGTCAATAGAGTCTCTCTCCACTGGGCAGTTCCTGCTCACGTGGCTCAGGGGCATACCGCTCGACTTGCGCACAGCCTCGCTGTTGCTCATCGTCCCTGCCCTCTGTTCCTTGCAGACGAGGATTCCCCTGCGCCCTTTGCTCGTGCCCTATTATGTGATTGTGGGCTTATGCGTCTCGGTCACCACGGTGGCAGACACCGTTATGTATGAGTTCTGGAAGTTCAAGCTCTCGTCCGTCATCATCAGCTATGCCCTCTCCCCCGAAGGCGCCACTAACAGTGTTCCCCCCTCTTTCATAATCATCCGCTTCGCCGCCTTGGCGGTCTATTGGCTCGTGGTGACGCTGTGCCTCACGGCGCTCACCCCACGGCGCTCGGCAGGGTTCAGGAGGCTGTGGTTGCACTGCATTGTTATAGTGGTGCTGGCTCTGCTGCCCTTCAAGGTGGGCACGGCATTCAGTTCCCGTCAGTCGCTGTTCCGCAACCACGCTTCCGTCAACCCGCTCTTTGCCTTTGCCGTCTCCTTTGGGGAACAGGGACGTTACCAGTACCTTCCCCCCGCGGAGTGCGACTCCCTTGTATCAAACCTCTATCCCGCCACCGACGGTGAGGAGGAGCTGACGGATACCCTGCTAAGCGTCAGCCGACCTAACATACTGGTCATTCAGATGGAAAGCTTCGGCGCACGCTTCGTAAGTGAGTTGGGGGGCGAGGCAGATGTCGCGTCAGGCCTGTCGCGCCTCATACCGGAGGGTGTCTTCTTCACTGACTATTACAGCAACTCCTTCCGCACCGACAGGGGCACCGTCTCCCTGCAAAGTGGTATAATAAGCCACCCTACCCTTAGCCTCATGCGCGAGGCACGCTATCACTCCTCCCTGCCCTCACTGCCGCGCCGCCTCTCGGAGAACGGATACACCACGGTCTACTTCTACGCCGGGGAGATGACGAACATGGGCAAGCACGAGTATCTCACGGACATGGGCTACGACAGTCTCTACGACATAGCACGCTTCTCCCACATGCAGCGCGAGTGCGCCTGGGGCATGCACGACGGCACCGCCTGCTCCCGCCTCCTGCGGTTGCTTAGGGAGAAAGACACCCAAAGCCCCTGGTTTGTCACCTTCCAGACCATCTCCAGCCACGAGCCTTGGGAGGTGCCGTACGACCGCCTCCCTGACCCTGTGCTAAACGCCTTCGCATACACCGACGAGTGCGTGGCACAGCTTGTTGACGGTCTGCGTGCCTCACCCCTGTGGGACAACCTTCTCATTATCATCCTGCCAGACCATGGCTATCTCTACCGCCAGACATACGAGGACCCGGAGTTCTTCCATGCCCCGTTGCTATGGACGGGCGGAGCCATAAGAGAGCCACGCCGCCTCTCCGTGCTAATGAACCAGAGCGACATAGCGGCCACCCTGCTGGCGCAGATGGGCATACCGCACGCCGACTTCCGCTGGAGCCGCAACGTGCTGTCCACCGCATACACGTCCCCCTTTGTCTACTGCAACTTCCCCGAGGGCATCATGCTAAGGGACAGCACGGGAGTCTCCCTGTTCGACATAGCGGCAGAGCGCCCTGTCACCGCCATCCCGCAGGAGGGTGACCCGCAGCGCACGCTGAAGGCTAAGTGCATACTGCAAACATTCCATACCCTGCTGTTCCCATGATACGTCGTCGTCTCCCTTGGCTCATAGCCCTGCTTCTGCTCTTTGTACTGCTCTTCGTGGCGGGCAAGATAGCGTTCCTGGCATACAACCACAACGTTGACCCCTTCGGCTTCACTGACGTTATGCAGGTGGTTGCACATGGCTTATCCATGGACCTCAGCACTGCCGCATACCTCGTCTCCATACCATGGTTGTGCGTGCTCGTCTCGGTATGGTGGGGGCGCATGCCCCTGCGTGGCATCATGTTGCCTTACTTCATCGTAGTGGGTCTGCTGCTCTCGCTCATTCTGGTGGGCGACACGGTCATGTACAGCTTCTGGAAGTTCAAGCTCGACAGCACCGTCCTGCCCTATCTCACGGGTGGCGGCGGCGGTGCTGCGGCAAGCGTGAGCCCCCTGTTCCTCGTGCTGGGCATAGCCTCTGTGCTGATACTCGCCGCCGTGGTGGCATGGGTGGCAGCGAGCCTCACTCCACGGCGGCTGCGCCCTGTGCGCCACCGTCTGCTTAGCTCCCTCCTTATGGTGCTGGTGGGCGGTTGCCTCTTCCTGCTCATGCGCGGAGGGGTAAGGCAGAGCACCATGAACGTGGGTGTGGCGTACTACAGCCCCACCCTCTTTCTCAACCACGCGGCGGTGAACCCTGCCTTCAGCCTCATCTCCTCCGTGAGCAAGAACAAGGCCTTCGACCGTCAGTTCCGCTTCCTCGACGATGAGGAGTGCGCCCGCACCTTCAACCCGCTCTATGCCCCTGCCACCACCGAAGGGGAGGAGCTTACCGACAGCCTGCTGCGCGTGAGCCGGCCTAACGTGCTCATCGTCATCATGGAAAGTTTCGGGGGCAAGTTCATCCGTGAGTTGGGTGGCGAGCCAGATGTGGCGCCCAACTTCTCGCGCCTCATCCCGCAGGGTATCTTCTTCAACAACTTTTATGCCAACTCCTTCCGTACCGACCGTGGCACCGTCTCCCTGCTCAGTGGGTGGGTAAGCTACCCTACGGTAAGCCTCATGCGCATACCAGGGCGCACGGCGACGCTGCCGTCCATAGCCCGCAGCCTTGGGGAGGCAGGATACCAGTGCGACTACATCTACGGGGGCGACATAAAGATAATGGGCAAGAAGGGTTACCTCGTCGCCACGGGTTACCGCCACCTCACCTCCATCACCGACTTCCCCCTGCGGGCAGCCAATGAGAGCAAGTGGGGAGTTAACGACGGCCTTACCGCACGACGTGCCTACGAGATGATAGCGGCACGCCCGGAGGGGACGGGCCCGTGGCACACGGTGTTGCAGACCCTCTCCAGCCATGAGCCCTACAAGGTGCCCTACAACCGCTTCCCCGACAACGAGGTGCTGAACGCCTTCGCCTTCACCGACGAGTGTGTGGGCAGGCTCGTGGATAGTCTGCGCGCGCTCCCGCAGTGGGATAACATGCTCGTCATCCTCCTGCCAGACCATAACTCCACCTACCAGTCCACCTTCCAGGACCCCGAGTTCTTCCACTGCCCCATGCTCTGGTTAGGGGGAGCCATACGTGAGCCCCGCCAGATCTCTGTGCTAATGAACCAGAGCGACCTTGCCGCCACCCTGCTGGGGCAGATGGGCATCCCCCACACCGATTTCCCCTGGAGCCGCAACGTCCTTGGCAAGGGCTACACCTATCCCTTTGCCTACAGCAGCTACCCTGGCGGCATAGTGCTGAGGGACAGCACGGGTGTGACGGTGTTCGACACTGCCAGCCGCCAGCCCGTGACTGAACAGGGAGACTCCGCCGCTCTGCGACTGCGCCGCGCCCAGTCCATCCTGCAAACCTCCTACGAACAGCTGTCTGAAAGGTAGTGCCCGAAAGGGTATGAGTAAAAACATGAATCCACCAGCGGTACGAGCGCCGAAGGTGCTCCCCCATGTTAGCCGCGGGCCTTTACGGCCTGCGGTAAAGGAACAAGTAGGGAGAGAGTGCCGATAGGTACTCCCTATGATTCTGGGGGTTATAACCCCCAGCCGTGGGTTGTAACCCACGGAATATTAGAGGGTACCTTCGGCACCCACTATTCTCTTGCGATGTGTCCGGGGGTTGCAACCCCCGGCTAACATAAGGGAGCACCTTCGGCGCTCTTTTCCCCCTTGTGACACATGGCTTATTTGCGAATCCCGTTTTGACACGACCTCGACCGCAAAGGGGTATGGGTAGTCGACCACCAAAGGGTACTCATTGTCGACCACCAAGGAGTACTCATTGTCGACCATCAAAGGGTACTCATTGTCGACCATCAAAGGGTACTCATTGTCGACAGTCATGGGGTATGGGTACTCTTCCCTTCAACACAATAAAAAAGCGTGATAATTTTGGTTATATAACATTTTTTGCATACATTTGCCTATGTTGTATACCAAAAACACCGATACCAAGCATCAGGCTCTGCCCAGAAACACGCAAACTAAATCTTTAACTATACAAAACTTTAACGATTATGAGAAACCCTATTAGTAAACTCGCGTTAACCCTTTGTTTGCTTGCAACGGGTCTATGCGCTCTCGCACAAAACGAAGAGACAACAATCAGCCTCGTACAGTCGGAAGGGACATTCTACCGATACGGGGAAGCCTCCACTTCTACATGGACGAGCAAGTGGATGAGCGAGACAAGCCCCATCGTAACTATCCAGAACGGTGACGGCAGCGATACTAACAACATGAGCTTCGACAGTACGCTGGAGGGCTTCGTCCTCGCCGAGGGCGGCAGCCACTCATCGTTCAGCTACACAGTGTCGGTAGAGGCGGGGTATGTGATAACTGGCATGTCCTTCAGCATCTTAGGCTCTGCGGACGATATCACCGTTACCATAGACGGCTATGACGGGGCGATAAACGTTACCTCCGAGGCGCAAGACATCACCGTCAGCAACCTCAACACCAGCTCCGTCTCTATCGAGATCTCCTCATCCCAAGGCTTGAACGAGAACGTCACGATATATAACTGGACGCTCACCACGAAGCCTACCGGGACGAGCAAGAACATCGGTCTCATCCAGTCGGAAGGGACATTCTACCGCTACGGGGAAGCCTCCACATCAACCTGGACGAGCAAGTGGATGAGCGCGACAAGCCCCGTGGTAACTATCCAGAACGCCGACGGCAGCGACACCAACAACATGAGCTTCGACAGTACGCTGGAGGGCTTCGTCCTCGCCGAGGGCGGCAGCCACTCATCGTTCAGCTACACAGTGTCGGTAGAGGCGGGGTATGTGATAACCGGCATGTCGTTCAGCATCTTAGGCTCTGCGGACGATATCACGGTGACCATAGACGGCTACGACGAGGCGATAAACGTGACCTCTGAAGCGAAACATGTCTCTATCAGCGACCTTGACGACCATTCAATCACTGTTGAGATATCCTCCTCGGAGGGCTTGAACGAGAGCGTCACAATATATAACTGGACACTCACTGTGGAGCCTGTCGAAGTAGGCAATTCGGTCTCCATCGCCCCCTCCACAGGAACATTCCTGCACTATAACGGCAGTTCTTATGCCTACCAGTGGACCAGTACCGACGCCCCCACCGTTACACTGGCGAACGCCAACGGGTCCACTACCAACAACATGATAGGTGACACGAGCCTGGACGGGATCACGATGTATGAGGGCTCGGGGTCTTCCTTCAGCTACAAGCTCTCGGTGGAAAAGGGTTACGTTATCACTGGCATATCGTTCACCGCTGTGGCAAGCGTAACGGACATGACCGTCACCCTGAGCACAGGGAAGAGCTTCATGCCCAACTCTACGGCGCAAGACATAGAGATTTCGGGCATTAGCACGCACAGCATCACTATAGACCTCTCCTCCTCGTCAGGCACTAACGAGGGCGTGACGTTCTATAACTGGACAGTCAGCGTGGAGCCAGTGACCGACACCGACGACCCGGGCATAATATACAGCACCGAGGACGAGCAGCACTGGTACTACATCTACAGCACCAGCACTAACAGCTACTGCTCGGGTCTGACGTGGTACTACGACTCAAGCGACGGCAACATCCACTTCGGCTCTAAGCTGTACCAGCCTGCCTATCTCTGGAGCTTCTGGGAAGGAGAGGGTGACGAGGTGGCCATAAAGAACTACACTGGCGGCTGGGTATGCCAGGATGCTGCCGAGCCCAACACGTTCACTCTGGCGGACGACCCCGTATATGGCTACGTGATAAGCTACTTCGAGGCTGAGGAGTTCACCATAGAGGACACTAACGCCAGCGCCAGCGGTCTTAGCTACAAATACATGCACGCACAGAACGTCAACTCTATAATCGTGCACTGGAGCGCCGAGTCCGATAACGCCTCGATGTGGAACTTCGAGGAGGTGGACGTGGAAAACACCGTGGTGGCGCTGGAATCCACTATCGTGGAGCAGGGCAAGGTGACTACGGGTATAGGCAACACCAACGTGCCCATTATCCGCTCCACAATAGTCCTCTCAGGGCTTGACGAGGCGGCAACGCTGAACTCCGTGAGCGGCAAGGTGGTGGCCACCGACCTCGCTGACGTGAAGGCGGTGAGGGCTTACTTCGCCACCAACAACCGTGAGCTATACATAGACCCCACCGACGGCATGCCATGGAGAGAGCAGAACGGCACCCTGTGGGCCGAGGGGACCATAGACGAGGAGGGCAACTACACCATATCCGGTGACATAGACCTTGCCGCCGGCACGCACTACCTCTGGATATGCCTCGATATATCCGACGAGGCGACCGAGGGGAACACCGTGGACGCCACCATAGAGTCGTACACCCTGAACAATGAGGTGGTGACAGAGAGCAACGGCGACCCGACCTATTCGGCTACCATCTTCCTGACAGAGAGCGCCCCGCTCATGCCTATGGACCTCGGCACGCTCTATTACCGTATTCCGGCAATCACTACCACGGCGGACGGCTCGCGCTTAGTCATACTCACCGACGACCGCACTAACACCAACGGCGACCTGCCGACACATGTCTACGTGGTGGCACAGTACTCTGACGACGGCGGTATCAACTGGAGCGAGCCTGTGAACGTGGCGGGCAAGGCAGAGACTGGCGGAGACTACGGGCACGGCGACGCTTCCCTGATAACGAACCGCATCACGGGAGACATTATAGGAATAATGACCTCCTCGCCATACGGCTATGGCTTCAACAACGCCGGTTCCGTGGAGGTGGCAGACTACCCGCAGGCTTGGAAGACCATAGTAAGCCACGACAACGGCAAGACATGGGAAGCTCCCGTTGACCACACCAAGGAGCTTTACGGCACAGGCAGCCCTAACCCGAACTGGTTCGCCGGCTTCTCAGGGTCGGGGGCAGGACTGCAAAAGCGTGACGGCACACTTGTCTCTCCCTTCATCAACAAAGAGGCGGATACCGTTACCGGGGCAGTTACCTGGAACTACTACAACTTCATGTCGAAAGACGGTGGCGACACCTGGTACGTGAGCGGCACCAGCGGCACTACCAGTGCCGACGAGCCCAAGGTGCTGGAACGCAACAACGGCGACCTTGCCATTAGCGTGCGCCAGTCAGGATATAACTTCTACAACTACACCTCCGATGACGGGGAGACCTGGCACAATGCGGCACAGACCCGCTTCACCACCGGCATCTACGGCAACGCCTGCGACGGAGACTATATGGTATGGTGCTCAACGCTCGACGGGAACGCCATGAACGTGGCGCTGCAGACCGGAGTGAACAATAGCTCGAGGCAGAACCTCAGTATTGCGCTTAGCTACGACGAAGGCGAGACCTTCGAGTCGGTGAAGACTATATGCCCCCGCGGCGCGGCTTACAGCTCAGCCACCGTGCTGCCCGACGGCACCCTTGGCGTGTACTACGAGGAGAACGGTATCTACAGCGCTCCCTTTACCATGCGCTTCGTGCGCTTCAGCCTCGACTGGGCAAGCGACGGCAAATATAAGTTCACCGAGGAGGCTCCGTTCCACCGCATACAGACCAACGTGGACTATGAGATGCCAGACTACGGATGGAACACCGTCATCCTCCCCTTTGACGCTGAGGTGCCAGACGGCTTGACGGCTTACGCCTGCCTCGACTCAACTGTCAGTTATGTGGAGAACGATACCCTGAAGACTGCCATTCTTATAGAGAAGACAGAGGACAACACCCTTAAGGGCCTCACTCCCTACGTGCTTGCGGGGCCCGAAGGCACCTATAACTTCAACCACCCCTGCGAGGACTGGTATGCACAGTCCCTGCCCGATGAGTGCATTTACAAGGAGGGCGCACTGGTGGGCGCGTTCGTGGAACAGAGGGTATATGGCGACAGCGCCACTATATACAACAACTTCAAGAATATCGCGTCACGTGGCGGCGTGGGGTTTAACCGCGTGCCGAAAGGCTCCTACGTGAAGATTCCTGCTTATAACTGCTATGTGGAGCTTAGCGAGCCAAGCGAATTGACCCTTTTCGCGAAAGAGGCGGACGAGATCCCCACAGGGATAGAGAACACCCCGGCGGAAGCCGCCCCGACAGGGCGTTCCTCCAGAATGTACAACCTCAACGGCATCCCTCGCAGACAGGGCGAGAAAGGCATATTCATAGTCGACGGCAAGACGGTGCTGATAAAGTAACTCCTCTTCATTTCTGATTAAGCCAGCCCGGCGGAAGCATGTCACCGCCAGGCTGGCACCACTTGCTCACCAGCTACCCACAATGCTGGCTTGCAAGCTTTCTTGTATAGGGTTGATATACTACTGCAACATCACATCACTATAATCTTCCTCACTGTAGACCCTTCAGTGGTATGGATGCTCACCACCGCCACGCCACTCTCTATGTCGTTTATCGTGCAAGCCACGCTGTTGGGGAACACCCTGCGCTGTAGCATGCCGCCCACGGAGTAGACATCCACCCGCTCTATCTCCGCATTGGAGCTTA